>USQO01000001.1 GCA_900556845.1 uncultured Bacteroides sp.
CGTGGGCTCGGAGATGTGTATAAGAGACAGTTGTAATCCATAATAAAACAAACAGACTTATGAAAAGAATTAAACTTTACTTATTATTCATCTTACTATCCGTATTCACAGCATTCGGACAGCAGGCTAAATATGTTTTCTATTTTATAGGAGACGGAATGGGTGTCAATCAAGTACAAGGGACAGAGCTTTATTTGGGAGAACTGGAAGGCAAAATTGGAATCACTCCTTTACAGTTTACACAATTCCCTTATTCAACTGTTGCTACAACTTTTTCTGCGACTAACGGAGTAACAGATTCTGCTGCAGCCGGAACAGCACTCGCAACTGGTCATAAAACTAAAAATGGAGCCATCGGGGTACTAAAAGACCTTTCTACTCCTGTCAGCAGTGTTGCTGTTTGGGCACAAAAAGCCGGTAAGAAAGTGGGTATAGCAACCAGTGTAAGTGTAGACCATGCTACTCCTGCCGCTTTCTATGCACATGAAGGTAGCCGTGGCAATGCATATGGTATTGGGAAAGATCTTATCACTACTGGATTTGACTTTTATGCAGGCTCTGACTTTGTAGATCCTAATAACAGCGAAGACAAAAATAGCCAATCAGAAAGTTTGTACAGCTTAGTAGAAAAAGGAGGTTATACAATAGCTCGTGGCTACAAAGATTACCAGAAAAAAGCTAAGAAAGCCAATAAGATGATTTTATTCCAACCAGAGGAAGCATCTCAAAAAGATAATTCAGCTATTCCGTATGCAATCGATCGCAAGAAAACAGACCTTACATTATGTGATATAACCCGATCTGCTATCAACTTTTTAAATAAAGATACTGAAAAAGGATTCTTTTTAATGGTTGAAGGCGGAAAAATAGACTGGGCCTGCCATGCTAACGATGCCGCTACCGTATTTCAGGAAGTTATAGACTTCGACAATGCTATTAAAGTTGCATACGAATTTTATGCCCAACACCCTGACGAAACTCTGATTGTTGTTACTGCAGACCATGAAACTGGAGGACTGGCTTTAGGATGTGGTCCTTATGCTCTCAACCTTCAGGTTCTCAAAAATCAAAAATTAAGTCAAGGCGGCTTTACAACTGTAATGAAAGACTTAAGAAACAAGAATAAAAATGGTATCAGCTGGGAACAAGTCAAAAAAGTACTCGAGGAGAACTTCGGATTCTGGAAAAGTGTATCTCTGACAGAAAAGCAAGAAGCCAGACTAAAAGCTGTATATGAAAAGAACAAAAAAGGTGCATCCGAAATGACAGCTAGCGAATACCAAAGCGACGATCCAATTGGTACCGTAGCTAAAGAAATTATAAACGAAATTGCATTAGTAAACTGGGCCAGCGGTGGACACTCTGCCGGATATGTACCTGTCTTTGCTATCGGTGCTGGAGCTGAGAACTTCCAAGGAAGAATAGACAACACTGAAATCCCTGTTAAAATTGCAAAAGCAGCAGGATATACTGTAGAATAATAAACTCTTAGAACTTCAAATAAGGAGATAATCGTTTAAGGTCTTTCTCAGAGAACTCCTCGAATAGGGAGAGCTGAGAAAGACTTTTTATGTTTCCACGCTTTCGTCTGTATTCTATAATAGCCTTAGCCTTATAGAAATCCATATAAGGATGTGAACGAAGCGCATCCAATCCCCAGTTATTAATTTCCAAATAACGTAAAGGCTTACCACTCACAGTAAACCACTTATTTAAAGAAACTTCTACCTGCTTAATATCTTGCAATTGGTCAACTGCAACAAAGCCACCTAATCGATTCCGATAAGCCACAATCTTACGCGCCAGAAAACTACCTATTCCTGGAACTTGTTTTAATATGACAGTATCAGCTGAATTTAAATCAACAAGTGTACCTTCTGCAAACTTCTCAGTTTTTGCATAAAGCGGTTTCACTTCAAGCGTGTCCTTCTTTACGAGACCATATTTTGAATCAATTTTGTCCGTAATTTGGACAAAAGACTTTAATTGATTAAACAAACTGGAATCCATCCCATATATACGAGATAATGTTGCTGCGGATTTAAATTTCCCTCCTTTTTCACGATAACGCAGCATATTCCGTACAATACAAGTTGGAATACCCATATCAACCAGTTCCGCAGAATCTGCTATATTAGGATCAAAAGGATGAAGAGACAACTTACGAGTCTGAAGAGGCTTCGATTGCTCCTTCTGTTTTACAACAAACATCGCAGAAGACGACATCTGTTCTCTTCGAATTGAAGCCAAAAAAGAATCAACCCGAAGAGAATCAGCAACAGTTATATTCTCAGGAACACCCATATCTCTCCGTATAGACAAGATTATCCATCCCGACAATACAACACAGAGAAGCACTGATAAAACCAGAATAGCTCTCCGCTGCGATTTTGTATAATAGAAAAAATCGTCAAACATTATAGTTTCAACCAACCTAACTCATTTACAAAAATGAGCAAAATACCAACAGGAGCCACATACCGCAAAATAAACAAATATATCGGATAATACGGTGCTCGCAGATGTCCATAATTAGTAACCTGATTACGGACCAAAGATTTATCAATAGCCCATCCTACAAATAAAGCCACTAGCAAACCACCAATAGGCAGCATAATTTTGGCTGTCAGGAAGTCCAAGAAATCAAAGAAATTCAATCCTCCTATTTTATAGTCACTCCATACGCCCAATGCCAATGAAGAAACCACACCAATAATCAAACTTCCCAAAGTCACCATCCAAGCAGCTCTTCCTCGTGTAAAATGGAATTTCTCATGCAGAAATGCAGTAGAAACTTCATGCAAAGATATTGTAGACGTAAGTGCTGCCAAAGCTAACAATACGTAAAACATCACAGAACAAATATAAGAGAGCCAAGGTATAGCCCCGAATGCCTGCTGGAAGACATTGGGCAAAGTCACAAAAATCAAAGAAGGTCCTGTACCAGGCTCTATCCCTACAGCAAACGCTGCGGGGAAGATAATAACCCCTGCCACAATAGCCACAAAAGTATCAATCAGCCCCACACTCAGAGCCGTATGTCCTAATCTTGCTTCTTTACCAAAATAAGATGCATAAGTAGAAAGACATCCCATTCCCAAACTCAACGAAAAGAAAGCCTGCCCCATTGCTCCCAAGAATACATCAGGAGAAACTTTACTAAAATCGGGCTGAAACAAGAACTTCAAGCCTCGTTCAGCATTAGGCAATGTCAGAGAACACACTGCCAGAACCAATAATAAGATAAAAAGCATAGGCATCATGATTTTAGAGGAACGCTCTATACCATCTTTTACCCCTTTTACAATCACATAATGGGTTGTAAAAAGGAAGATAACCAGCCACAACAAGGGTCTGAAAGGATCTTGCGAAAATTCTTGAAAACTTGCTACATAAACACTGGCATCCTGGTTTACGAAAGAATTCGTCAATGCCTGATACAGATATTCTAATGTCCATCCTGCTACAACCGTATAATAGCCTAGTATTAGAAATCCAGTAAGAACACCTAAGTAACCAGCCCACTTCCAAGGAGAATCAGGCGACAAAGCCTTGAAAGCTCCACCTGTACTAGCTTTTGAACCTCGACCAATCGTAAATTCTGCAATCATAATTGGCAATCCCAGAATAATGACGCAAGCTAAATATATCAAAATAAACGCAGCCCCACCATGATTGCCTGTTTCGTATGGGAATCTCCAAATATTACCTAACCCTACAGCCGAACCAGCTGCAGCTAACACAGCACCCAACTTACTGCTAAAACTTACTCTTTCGTTATTATGCATACTGAAAATTATAATTATAAGCAAATGAGGGTGCAAATGTATAAAAAATATCGTATTTTTGCAGTAAAGATTAAAATTTATAATATGAATATCCGTTTAAAAGATTATCCGATTACTTGTTTAGTACTCATAGCCATCTTTTATCTATCGTTCTTTACTCCGCCCGAAACCCAATTAAGTGAAGTTCCTTTTATTGATAAATGGACACACATCTGTATGTATGGCGGACTTGTTTCTGTCATCTGGATGGAGTATTTAAGAAAATACCGCTACATTTCCCAAAATACACTCTGGCTTTGTCTGATTTTCCCTACCGCATTAGGAGGAATAATTGAATTGATGCAAGCTTATTGCACAACAACACGAAGTGGCGATTGGCTTGATTTCCTGGCAAACACACTTGGAGTTATACTAGGTAACTTACTAGGCTATTATATACAACGCCCCTTTTGGTGGAAAAAGAATAAATAAGAATACAAAAAAAAACTTGCTACCCAAGCCTGCAACAGGCAAAGATGGCAAGTTAAACTTATAGAGTGCTCCCTTTTTTAGCGAAAATCTTTCAACTCTGTTTGTAGTTTCTGACGCGTAAAGAAAATACGACTTTTCACTGTTCCAAGTGGCAAATCAAGTTTATCCGCTATTTCGCGATATTTGAATCCAGAAACATACATAGCAAATGGTATACGATACTCATCCGGTAAAGCATTAACCGTTTTATACAGTTCTTTTAAATCATAAGCACCCTCAGTAGAGTCTGCATATAATTCATGTTTTGAATTCAGATAAAATTGATCATCTGTATGGTCCACAAATGTTTGATCGCGCAAAGCCTTTCGATAATTGTTAATAAACAGGTTACGCATTACCGTATAAATCCATCCTTTAAAGTTGGTTTCTTCTGTATATTTTTCCTGATTATCTAATACCTTTAATGCTGTTTCCTGAAATAAATCTTGGGCATCTTCTGTATTTGCTGTCAATTTAAATGCAAAACGAAGGAGCTCCGGCTGAAGGCTCAACAAATTTTGTGAGAAAGAAAAAGTCTTCATAAAATTACAATCTTGATTTAATACCTATTACATGTTTTTTCTTGTGCACTGCAAACATACGAATCATATTTCGCACAAGATTGAAAAATCTCGCCTATGTAATGGTAAAATCTTCTAGATAACAAGTTCTCCCCCTTTTTATATCTATTATAGGGTATTTTTCCCTATTATAGTCCTCCCAGACTGCACTTTTTTCAAGATTACTTCCACCGGGAAAATGGATTTTTCATTAAAGACGAATTATAGAATCGAGGATCTCCAGTAACTTCTTTACCAATAAAATCCGGCAAATCAACCCACTCATGTTCCACACTAAGTTCCACTTCTGCCAGAACCAATCCGGCATTTTCTCCATAAAATTCATCAACCTCAAATGTATGTTCTTTGAAGTTTACCAGATAGCGTGTTTTATCAATAAAACCATCTACACACAAATGCATTAACTCCTCAGCTTCGGAAAGAGGAATTTCTTTCTCCCATTCATAACGACTTGTACCTTCCTGATTCGAAGCTCCTTTAATAGTCAGATAACCTTTTTCTCCACGAATGCGGACCCGCACTGTTCTGCCATGCTCACTACAAATATAACCCTGTTTTATCCGACTCTCTGCAAATGCCATTTTCTTGAAAGAATCATTTGCAACTAAAAATTTCCGTTCAATTTCCTGTGCCATAATCCAACAAAATAAAAAAGGACCTCCACAATACATCTTTATTGTAAAAGTCCTTTTGACAATCCTACCAATAGTATTTTAAAGCATACTATATCCAATAATAATCAAAATTGCCAATACCACAAGCCCCACACATATACGAATTATCAATTGTTTGGCTTTTTCTTCTTCACGATGACTATATATCGCTTTTTTATTCTTTCCCATAGTATTCTCAAACAATTAAAGGTTAATCAATTTACTTGTTTCAAAAATACTAAGTTTTATGAAGAAAACAAATGGTAATCAGCAAAATTTAAGCATTGGAATCACTTTCTGAAAATTCCATCAGATAAGCTTTGATAAATCCGTCGATTTTTCCGTCCATCACACCGTTAACATCAGATGTCTGGAAGTTAGTACGATGGTCTTTAACACGACGGTCATCAAAGACGTAACTACGAATCTGCGAACCCCATTCAATTTTTTTCTTTCCGGCCTCAACCTTAGCCTGCTCTTCCATACGGTGCTGCAGCTCTTTATCATACAGGATAGAGCGCAACTGGCGCAAAGCATTTTCCTTATTTTTAGGCTGGTCACGGGTTTCTGTATTTTCAATCAAGATTTCTTCTTCAGCTCCAGTATAAGGATCCTTATACTGATAACGCAAACGAACACCCGACTCTACCTTATTTACGTTCTGGCCTCCGGCACCTCCGCTTCGGAATGTATCCCATGACATACGCGCTGGCTCTATATTTACTTCAATTGAATCATCTACCAAAGGAGTTACAAATACAGAAGCAAAAGATGTCATACGCTTTCCTTGAGCATTATAAGGAGAAACACGCACTAAGCGGTGTACACCATTCTCACCTTTCAGGTATCCATATGCATAGTCACCCTCAATGTTCATGGTTACAGTCTTGATTCCAGCTTCATCGCCTTCCTGCAAGTTGGCAACAGACAGCTTATATCCGTTGCTTTCTGCCCAACGCATATACATACGCATCAGCATAGATGCCCAATCCTGACTCTCTGTTCCACCAGCACCTGAATTAATCTTTAATACACAATCCATCTGATCGGCCTCAGAACGCAACATATTTTTAAGTTCCAATTCTTCCAAAGCACCCAACGCTTTTGCGAAGGCATCGTCTACTTCCTGTTCGGTTACCAGTTCATCCTTGCAAAAATCGAAAGCCAACTCCAGCTCATCGGCCAGTGTTTTTACTTCGTTATAACCCTCAATCCACTTTTGAAGGCCTTTTACTTTTTTCATCTGTGCTTCAGCTTTCTTGGCATCATCCCAAAATCCGGGTGCTTGTGTACGAAGCTGTTCCTCTTCCACCTGAATCTTTTTATTCTCAATATCCAAATAGCGATGAAGCGCAGCAGTACGTTCTTTTACGTCTTTCAGTTGTTCTATTGTTATCATCTCGATTAACTTTATACTATCAGTTTGCAAAATTAGCCAAAAATCATGATTTTGCCGAATGAACAGAAACGAAAAAATATTTAAATTATTGCTTTATCCACTGAAAAACAGAAACCTGCCCCTCTTTTTTTAAAAGAATTTACATCTAAAAAAAGGAAAGACAGGTGTATTTAAACAGATACCGGAAAAAGTTTTTATTCCGCGTACATTTTATCTATTTCTGCGGCATAGTTCTTCAGCAAAACCGCACGTTTGATTTTCAACGTATTGGTAAGCTCACCTTTTTCCATACTAAAAGGCTCAGGCAACAGCGTAAAACGTTTAATCTGTTCATAATGAGCGAACTCTTGCTGCAGCGTATCAATCCGCATCTGGAACAACTGAATAATTTCCGGTTTTTCCAAAAGTTCCTTCATACTTGCATAAGCAATGCCATGTTTTTGCGCATATTCTTCCACCTGTTTATATTCGGGGACAATTAATGCAGATACAAATTTACGTTGGTCAGCAATAATCGAGATTTGGTCAATATAACGGTCTACTACCAATTTCGTTTCAATAGCCTGTGGAGCAATATACTTTCCGTTTGAAGTTTTAAACAAATCCTTTATACGGTCGGTCAGATAAAGAAAACCATCCTTTATATAACCGGCATCACCAGTATGGAACCATCCGTCCTCGGTGAAAGCCTGACGCGTAACTGCTTCTTTTTTATAATAACCTTTTGTAATGGTTTCACCCCGAAGCAAGATTTCATTGTCCTCGCCAATCTTTATTTCAATACCAGGCATAACCCTTCCGACAGAACCGATACAGCCATCTCCCTTCCATTCGCATGAAACAGTAGCAGTGGTTTCTGTCAGTCCATAACCGGCAATTATATTAATACCAACAGAAAGCACAAACTCTTGTACCTTAGGAGGAATAGCCGCACCTGCAGTTGGGAAGAAATTACCATTCTCTATTCCAATTGTTTTTTTCAGCAAACTGAAAATCGTACGGTCATAAAATTTGTATTTCATATGCAAGAAAGCAGGAGGAGTCTTCCCCTGTAACAAATAGTCCACATTATACTGTTTCCCTACTTTCAGTGCATCCAGCATCAACATTTTCTTCAAACCCGTTGTTTCATTAATTTTTTCCTGAACCCCAGCATAGACCTTTTCCCAAAAACGCGGGACACTACACATGGCTGTGGGTCTTATTTCACGAATCGTCTTTTGGATATCTTGCGGACGCAAGTTAATACACAATGTACAACCTTTGTTCAAGCAGTAATACGACCAGGCTCTCTCAAAAATATGTGTAAATGGCAAAAAGTTCATAATCACATCATTTTCACCAAAACCTATAAGCCTAGTATCGTGCGCAGCAAACGCTGCCTCATAACAAGAATGATGCAACATAACCCCTTTCGACTCACCTGTAGTACCTGATGTATACAGGATATTAGCCAAATCTGTTTTTCCAGACGAAGCGATACGTGCCTCAAGCAGTGCCTTATAGTTCTCTGTATCAGCAGCCTTCAAAAAATCAGAAAAATACATAGAATTTGTATCTCCCTGAGCCAACTTCACCGAATCATCGAATATAATTATTTTTTTCAAAGTCTTACACAGGTTCTGCACCCGGTAAGCTACATCATACTGATACTGTTCGCCTACAAAAAGGAAACGGATTCCAGCATCTTCCAATATATAATGAACTTGCGCCTCAGAGCTAGTGGCGTACAACGGTATAGTTACGGCACGACAACCGAAAGCTCCAAAATCCACATACAGACACTCAGGCTTATTTTGTGAAAAAACTCCGATATTCTCCTGAATTCCTACTCCAAAAGCCAGCAGTGCTCCTGAAACATTTTCCACTGTTGCTGCAAACTGCCTCCAACTTACCGGCAACCACGTATTGGAATTATAATCACGGTACTTCAATGCCGTTCTATCCCCATATTTCTCTGCCTGTTTATAAATAAGCTGTGACAAATAAGAATTACTCATGTAGTATTATTTTAAATTACTCAACAAAGGTATGGTTTTATTTGGAATTATTCACTATATATCAATAGTTATTTATGCGTTTAGTCAAATAGTTAAGCAAAATATCAATGTTTATTAATTGCATACACAACTGAATTTAAGCAGATAAAACAATCCAATTAAAAAACGAAATATGTATCTTTGCAACAAAACAGATACATATTCCCAGTATGACAGATATTAATTATTATTCATCAGAAGCAATTATATTGCTCCAGTCCCTGATAAGAATTCCCTCTATCAGTAGAGAAGAAGAAGCTGCTTCCGATTTCCTGCAAACCTACATCGAGGAATGCGGAATCATGACAGGGCGTTCAGGAAACAATATTTGGTGTATAAGCCCGATGTTCGACATCAACAAACCGACAATACTGCTCAATTCCCATATCGATACCGTAAAACCGGTCAGCGGATGGCGCCGACAGCCATTTACTCCCAAAAGTGAAAACGGAAAAATATATGGTCTTGGCAGTAACGATGCAGGCGCAAGCTTAGTAAGCCTTTTTCAGGTTTACAGACATCTGTGCACTACCGAGCAAAGCTATAATCTCATTTTTCTGGCTTCTTGCGAAGAGGAAGTTTCAGGAAAGAATGGCATAGAATCTGTTTTAAACCAACTTCCTCCCATAGCATTAGGAGTAGTGGGCGAACCTACAGAAATGCAGCCGGCCATTGCCGAAAAGGGTCTTATGGTACTCGATGTCACAGCACATGGCAAAGCTGGACATGCTGCACGCAATGAAGGAGACAATGCAATATACAAAGTACTAAACGCCATTGAATGGTTTAGAAGCTACCAGTTCCCCGAACAGTCAGAATTACTGGGCCCCGTAAAAATGTCGGTTACCCAAATTAATGCCGGTACCCAGCACAATGTTATCCCAGATACCTGTACATTTGTGGTTGATATCAGAAGTAACGAATTTTATTCAAACGAACGTCTTTTCGAGGAAATCAAACAACATATAACCTGCGAAGCGAAAGCCAGATCATTCCGCCTGAACTCTTCACGCATTGAGCCGGAGCATCCTTTCGTTCAACGGGCCAAGGCCTTAGGGCGCATACCTTTTGGCTCACCTACGTTGTCCGACCAAGCCTTGATGCCTTTCCCTTCCGTTAAAATAGGTCCGGGAAAATCATCCCGTTCGCATACAGCAGATGAATATATCCTGATTAGCGAAATAGAAGAGGCCATCCGCATCTACATAGAGATACTGGACGGCCTGAAATTATCATAAGACATTTCCTCCAAACCGAATCATTATCGTGCAATCCACAGCTCGGGGTTCAGTTTGGAGGTTTCTTTTCTCAACTGAAAATGCAATACTACATTTCCCTGGGCATCTGCACCAACGGTACCTATTGCATCACGCGTTTTAACCCGGTCTCCTTTTTTAACCGACACATTCGACAGGTTACAATACACCGAAATATAACTTCCATGGCGAACCAGCACGTTGTTCAGACCGTTGTACTGAAATACTGCCGAAACCTCACCGTCAAAAATAGCTCGTGCCTGCGCACCAGCCTTACCACGAATATCAATGCCCTTATTGTCCAACCGTACATTCTTCAAGCCAGGTACCTGATACTGCCCGTAATGCCCTACTACAGTATACGAGCCCGTAATAGGCATAGGCAATCGCCCTTTATTCTTTTCAAAACTGCCGGCCAACCGTCTGTCAGCATCATCCGTCTCAAAAACCTCAACAGTTCCTGCAGGTTTTGCCGGTTCTGTGGCCGTTTTCTCCACAGTGTGTTTTTCAGAAGCTTTTCTCCGGGCTTCCTCAGCAGCTTTTTTCCGCCGCTCTTCCTCTGCCCGTTTTCTTGCTTTTTCTATTTCTATCTGAATCAAACGGTCTATTTCCTTATTCAACTGGTTAGCCGACTGGCGTTGTTTGGCCAGTTCACTACGCAAACTTTTCTCTTTTCTCTGCAAGGAAGTCAACAGTTTCTTTCTGTCCTTTTCCTGTTCTTCCAGTTTTTCCTGCTCAGTCTGTCCCTCCCGCAACAAACGTTCCTTTTCATCACGGGTTGCATTTATTTCCTCCTGTTTACGAGCTATCTGCTCACACTTCCGGTTCAGTTCCAAAGCTTGAAAACGCTGATAGTCTGCATATTCACGGACATAACGCAAGCGCCTGTACATCTGTCCAAGCGTTTCTGCCGAAAAAATAAACATCAGTTTCTCTTGAATAGAGCGGTTATGATACAAATAACGTACAGATTTTGCATACTTGTTCTTTTTATCGACCAGCTCAGCATTCAAACGTTTGAGCTCCGACTGTAACAACAACTGTTCTTTCTGCAGTGCTGCAACATCACTGGCTATCACAGCAATATATTTTTTCCGCTGGCTAATCTGTCCTGTAAGCAAGGCCAAATCAGCCAACTGGCTCTTTACGTCCTTTTTTGTTGATTGCAACATCGATTCGGAATGCGAAATCTGTTTCTGCAGTTCCACACGGCGTTCTTCCAACTGACGAATCTTACGCGTAGTCTGTGCTACGGCAGCATGCATCAGAAAAGCGCAAAACAACAAAAGCAAAAATCTTTTCATTTTACCAACATTTTGAGAAGCTCAGCAATTTCTATTTTTTGATATTTTGAAGGAATTTCGGTATGTATAACCCAATCCCCACCAACAGCGAGGCGAGAAAACTGCATTGAAAGTTCCAGTTGCTTACCAGTTCCCATAAAAGCTGCTTTTACATCCACCGGAAAAGGTTTTCCATCCAATGCTCTGAAATCCTGATAAGTCCACTTTAGCTGATAAGGTGTATTTTTTTTAGCAATACAACTTTCCTCCAACCAACCTTGCTCCACCGTGGTGTAAAAACTGTAATCCATGCTTCTGCTTTCTTTTACCTGCAAATGAACCTTTTTATCTACTGATGAAATTTCAAAGCGTGAAGCATCTTCGTGCATAATCGCAGTTTTATCTGGAAGAAAAAGCTCATTCAGAAAAAGCGCCTGCAGAATATGAAAATTCAAGTCGGTCTGTGCCAAATCTGCCAACATTTTGAATGAAGCATGAACATATTGCTTATGCAAGCGGTCAATAAGCAAAAGTCCGTCTGGCGAAATCTCCACACGAGCCACTTCTATACCAAGTAACGGAGCTACAGAAAGCTGAATAACCTCTCCCCGCTTAATACGTACAGAAGCCGTAAAGCGGGTAGTCTTGCCATCCGCATTCAAGACAACGGCAACTTTCCCCGACACCCGGTCCCAGTCGGGAGCATTCTCTATCACTTTTTCTACATAAAGCCGACCTGTCAATCCTCCTACTGAAGGCTCGCTCTCCAGCTTACGGGTAGAAGAGCACGATGCCACTACAACCAAGAGCAGTCCTACTCCCAGACGAAAAATCCACTTATATGCACCATTCAGGTCCTTCATTCTTCGATATATTTCTTTAATTTAATTTTCTGCTTCAGCCTTTTCAGCTCTTCTTCAGTTCGTGGTGTACTACCGTCGGCAGGATCTTCTTTTACAGATTCAGCCTGCTTCCAATATTCCAGTGCTTTTTGCTTTTCACCCAGCATATAGTAGATGTCACCACAATGTTCTATTACCACCGAACTTTTCTCACCGCCATTTTTTATCGCCTCATCTATATAGATTCTTGCCTCCGTATATTTGCCTTTCTGAAACAGAATCCAAGCATACGTATCCAAGTAAGTTTCGTTCTTAGGTTCAGCCTTAACGGCCTTATAGCTCATCTCTTCTGCCTTGTCCAGATGTTTTTTATCGACCGACAAGAAATAAGCATAGTTATTCAGAGTCCCGACATTATCCGGTTTATAAACCAGCGAAGAATCGTATGCGGCATAAGCCTGCTCGTTCATATCCTTCATGTGATACAAATCGCCCATGATTGCATAAAAGTCGGATGCTATATCCTTATTGCTCTTCTCATTTATCTGCCGCACGCCCTTACTAAATACATTCAAGGCCTCATCCGTTTTTTCCTGCTGATAATAAGCCAACCCCGCATAATAATAGAATTCCAAGACTTCAGGAGTAAACTCCATGGCTGGAAGAGCAATTTTTATTACCTCATCCAGCTTATTATCCCGTATGGCATAACTCAGCAACTGCAAGCGTGCCGGTGTATTTTCCGGATCTATGTCCAGAACCTGCCACAACACAGGCTTGGCATCCTTTTCCATATTTTTAGTTATCAGATACTGGGCACACAGCATAGGTACATCCGCATTCGGTTGCGGCCGTTGAAGTACTTCCTTGAAAAGAGAAAGTATTTTCATACTGTCACGGTCTGTCTGTTCCGACTGCATAATAAGTTGCCTGAATATATCCAGCTTGGTTTTACTTTCGACCTGCTCATTCAGTAGCAGACGGTCCAGCTGTTCGTGATACAAACTATCCTGCCCAACCTTCTGATAATAGTTTGCCAATGACATCATGGCCGGTACATAAGACGGTTCCAGTTTCAGAACCTCCTGATATATAGCGTATGCCCGGTCTGTCTTATTGTTATTGAGGTATAAATCTCCCAAAGCCGTACGATAACGCATGTCATAAGGATATTCTTTAGACAAGTTTTCCATCTCACTGAAAGCTTCCTCCTCCTTATTCATCGTCAGATACACCTGAAATTTCTGCAGACTCAAAGGTTCGGATTTACCATCCAGCTCTTCCAGTCTGTTCAAAGTGTGAATAACCTGGTCATAATTCTGAACCCTGCCATACAAATCGGACAGAGCCAACAAAGGTTCCAGTTTCGTCGGAAATTGCTCGGTCATATCTTCGTATACGGAAATAGCTTCGGGCAACATATTCTTGCTCTGATAATACGCAGCCAGCGTCTGCTTATACCAAAAGTTAGTCTGGTCTGCACGTATGGCTTCCTTCTGCATACGCTCACCTAACTGAGGAAGCTTTAAAAACATACAGAATTGCGAAAGTTCATACAATGCCGCCGCACCCTGCGGATTAATATCAAGGCAGTGATTATACAACTCAAAAGCAGCATCATACTCACCCTTCTGTTTCATTTTTAAAGCCTCAAGAAAAAAGTAATCGTACTTTCTGCTCATCTCTGGAGAAAGCTTCACCGTCTTGAAAGCTGATTCCATTTCAGCACTTTTCTGTTTGGTCTGCCGTGCCGTTGTCCCACATGAGGCCAAAACCAGTGCTACTCCGATACATATACTGATAAGAAGCTTTTTCATAAACTTATCATTTTTTACCTGTATGTCCAAATCCTCCTGCGCCTCTCTGGGTTTCATCCAGAGTGTCAACCATTTCCCACTGTATCTGTTCATAGCGGGCTATTACCAGCTGTGCAATTCGCTCTCCATCGTTGACTACAAACTCCTCGGACGACAAATTTACCAGTATAACCCCTATTTCACCACGATAATCAGCATCAATAGTACCCGGTGAATTCAGCAGTGTAATTCCTTTTTTCAATGCCAAGCCACTGCGAGGACGCACTTGTGCCTCGTATCCAGCCGGCAAAGCAATAAATAGCCCCGTAGGAATCAGGCAACGCTCCAGTGGTTTCAAAACCACCGGTTCAGATAAATTGGCACGTAAATCCATGCCGGCAGACATTTCGGTAGCATATGCAGGCAATGGGTGTTTTGATTTATTAATAATCTGTACTTTCATATTATTCATTACTTTATATAGCTTGCAAAGCTACACATTTCGGACTAATTATCTAAATGTTTACAGTTTTTTAAAACGAATCTTTTATATTTTTGTAAAGAATATAATCACTCAACAAAATATCTGTTTATGAACTGGATTCAACTCATTTCCAACAAACGATTTGGTCTGGAAGACCTGCACGATTTACGCAAACACGACCGGACTGAATTCCAACGCGACTACGACCGACTTATTTTCTCGGCACCGTTCCGCCGGCTGCAAAACAAGACTCAGGTTTTCCCTTTGCCGGGAAGCATCTTTGTGCATAATCGGCTCACCCACAGCCTGGAAGTTTCCTGTGTTGGCCGCTCATTGGGTAACGAGGTTTCCAACCGCCTGCTGGAATTACATCCAGAGCTGAATCAAAGCCATGTTTCAGAAATAGGTTCCATCGTAGCAGCGGCCTGCCTGGCTCACGATTTAGGGAATCCACCTTTCGGACATTCCGGTGAAAAAGCCATCGGCACTTATTTTTCGGAAGGGAAAGGCCAAAGTCTGTGCTCCGAAATGACCGATAAAGAATGGGAAGACCTGACTCACTTTGAAGGCAATGCCAATGCTTTCCGTTTGCTCACTCACCAGTTTGAAGGCAGGCGTAAAGGAGGCTTTGTCATGACCTATTCCACTCTTGCCTCGATTGTAAAATATCCTTTTTCTTCGCAATTGGCAGGCAAAAAACAAAAATTCGGCTTTTTCATGACCGAAGCCGATGCCTATAAAAAAATAGCCGAAGAGTTAGGAATCATAAGATTATCCCAAGAAAACGAGCCAGCCCGATATGCCAGATACCCACTGGTTTATCTGGTAGAAGCCGCAGATGACATCTGCTACCAGGTGATGGATATAGAAGATGCACACAAACTGAAAATACTTACTACAGAAGAAACCAAAGCTTTATTTCTTGGATTTATAGAGGACAAGAAAAAGGAACATATTAAACAGATATGCCAGATAGTAACCGATACCAATGAGCAGATTGCTTACTTGCGATCAATAGTTATCGGAATTTTAGTAAAGGCCTGCACACAAGTATTTCTTGATAACGAACAGGAAATCTTGAACGGCACGTTCAAGGGTACTGTTATCAAACACATTCCACAACCACTACAGCAAGCCTACGATTGCTGCACAGACACAGCTATGCGGAAAATTTACTGTTCGAAAGAAGTTCTTGATATCGAACTGGCAGGTTATCGTGTCATCTCTACACTCATAGACCTGCTGATTGAGGCAGTCAGACATCCCGAAAAAGCATACTCCCAATTGCTGATAAACCGGATATCCAGCCAGTATAATGTCAACTCACCTTCCCTCTATGGTAAAATTCAGGCTGTTCTGGATTATGTTTCGGGAATGACCGACATATATGCATTGGATCTTTACAGGAAAATTAACGGAAACAGTCTGCCGGCCGTTTAATCTCCCTCCGACATGCGGTCCTGCAGTCCCGTTACGGTATCAGCTTCTCATTGCTAAGATAAACCAATGCCATTCTAATGCCGAACATTCGGATTTAATGTGACACAGATTTATCTCAGCAATGAAAAAGGCGACTCATACCGTTTTTTCTGATGACATAAAAAATGCTTCTGCTATAAACAAAAAAACTGCATACCTCAACATCAAGAAGTATGCAGCCTTACATCATATATATATTCTTTGTATAACGGGCAATCTAATTATTCGGTAACGTGCGATTTTACAAACGATTCAATATGCCGAACTCTCTTTTCTTCCAGGATTTCATCTACAGCAATCAAGATACCAGTTTCTTCTACATTTCCGAAATCCTCGTTGATGGCAGTGCCAAACATACGCATCGTAGGCGACAAACTCATATAAGCATTTACTAATGGAGGAATATTATATCCCAGTTTTCGCACTTCCGAATTCAAGATTCTATAGTCTTCCTTAAAAGACTCACAGCAGAACAGTTTTTCAAGCTCCTGAGGATCAGCCTCTATCTGTAACGGATGTACCGGAACAATCAGATGATCCTTATCATCAAAATGCTTTTTCAAGAAATACAGAATCATATCCCGACCTAATCGGTTATAACTGGGATACATTGTCATTTTCCCAAAAAAGTATTTTACATTCGGTCTGATAACCGTCAAGGCACCCAAGCCATCCCATAAGTTGTCCAAAGCAAACAGACTTTTAGCCCCCTTTCTGGTAGACTGGTATTCCAGTGTAACAAATGAACGGCCCAGTTCAACGGTCGTAGGCAAGAAATCTTTCAGAAATCGCTCTGAAAAATTAAACATGTGAGCAGTTGCTAAAACCGGTTGTCCCTGATCATCAAATTCCACCTCATCGCCAAACATATAGCGATAGCCACCTAGAATTTCTTCTGCTTCTGGATCCCAAACCACCAATTGTTTATAAGGATTCTCCATCAAGTCGTACTCGTCCAGGTCCATCGATTTACCAGACCCACCTCCAGCTGCTCTAAAAGCAATTTCACGAAGACGGCCAATTTCTTTCAACACGTTTGGCGCATTCTTCCAAGTAACAATATAAATTTCATTATTGCTTTTATTTGTAAACCTCAGCCTCCGTTCCTCAGTCAACTCTGATTTCAGGACATCTCTGCCAATCGGTGCAATTATATCTTCCATATATCAATATCTTATTTTACAACTTATAAACAACATCTTTTACATAATCAGCCCACTGTGCCGGTGTTCTCGATTTATCAAAAGTTTGCCAAGGAATAGGTTTACCAATAGTAACCTTAAAGGTTTTATGACGGTTTTTCAACATCTCATCCGCAAGATAAAGCATGGCAATATTAAACTTAAGTCCAATGAACTTACAGAAATTTGCCAAAGAATAAAAGAAGTCCGAGTTTCGTCCCTCGAAATGAATAGGCACAATATCCCGATGCGACTCTATACTTTTAACAATAAAAGTTTTTTTCCATTCCAAATCTTTTATCACACCTCTCTGCCGCCGTGAACAAAGTCCGGCCGGAAACATAATTATATGATTATCCGAAGAAAAACCTGCCTCTACCATTTTAGGAAAGTCACGCGACTGCGAGCCTGTTTTATTAATCGGAATGCATAAGGGAGCAAGCCCGTGCAAATTCATAAGCAAGTCGTTCACCAAATACTTGATTTTCCCATCATAATGTTTTCCTAAAATATAGCCTAATGCTACTCCATCTTGCCCTCCTAAAGGGTGATTGCTGACAAAAGTGCACAACCCCTCCTTTGGTAAGTTTTCCAATCCTCTCACATCAAGATGTGCATCCAGAAATTCAAGGCATGCCTCCAGAAATTCAACCCCTACCTTATCAGCCGTTCCTTCTAGGAAAACATTCAATTCATCCTGATGTACAATTTTTTTCAGATAAGAAGCCACAAAGCCTGGTATATACCTGGCCTTGTCACCCGCCTTGTCTTTAAGGATTCTATCAATATCAATTAAAAATAACGAATCGTTATCCATCTTCATCTACAGTTTTCGTTACAAATGTAACTTAACTTTTTAAAAATAATGCATTAGAACAGAAAAAATGAGAGTTTCAAGTCGCAAAATTTCATTCACGCCCCCAAAAAGGCCCAAAAAATGCACACGCCTGTAAGATTTTGTGCATATCCATCTTCTTTCATAAAAGGCAAAGACACTCATCGTGTCCAAACAGTCCTTTATTTATCCCTTTACTTTAACAAACTAACATATAGATATGATTTTCAAGCATTTAGAAAGAGAAACAAACTGTTGATAACTTTTTCTTCTTTTATATCTCTAATTATAAGGAAATATGTAACTTTACCGCTCGAATATTTATATAATAATGTAAATACTAATGTCATATGAATGAAACAGAACAGACTTATCACATTCCCGTTCTTTTGCACGAAAGCATTGAAGGAATGAACTTACGGGCAAAAGGCACTTTTGTAGATGTAACATTTGGTGGTGGAGGTCATTCAAAGGAAATTCTTCGCTGCATGGATTCTGAAAGCCGTCTGTTCAGTTTCGATCAGGACGAAGACGCAGAGCAGAACATCATCAATGACAAGCGCTTTACATTCGTTCGCAGTAACTTCCGGTATCTAAGCAATTTCCTGAGATATTATGGAGTGAGCGGTGTAGATGCAGTTCTTGCAGACTTGGGAGTTTCATCGCACCACTTTGACGACTCCGAAAGAGGCTTTTCCTTCCGCTTTAATGGCAAGCTGGATATGCGCATGAACAAACGGGCTGGCATGACAGCTGCCGATATAGTAAACAATTACGATGAAGAGCGGCTGGCCAATTTATTCCACCTGTACGGAGAGCTGAAAAACAGCCGAAAAATAGCTTCGGTGCTTGTAAAAGCCCGCAGCCAGAAAAAGTTGGAAACTATAGAAGAGTTCTTGGACATCATAAAACCTCTATTCTGGAAAGACCGGGAAAAGAAAGAGCTCGCAAAAGTTTTTCAAGCATTACGCATTGAAGTTAACCAAGAAATGGAAGCTTTGAAAGAAATGCTTTATGCTGCCACCCGTGCTTTAAAACCCGGAGGACGCCTGGTTGTCATTACCTATCATTCACTTGAAGACCGTATGGTAAAAAATATCATGAAGACAGGTAATGTAGAAGGGAAAGTAGAACAAGATATTTTCGGACGGACAGATTGCCCGTTCAAGCTGGTTAACAATAAAGTTATTGTTCCTTCTGATGAAGAGATTGAAAGAAATCCCCGTTCAAGAAGCGCAAAACTAAGAATAGCTGAAAAAAAATAATGAAATCATTATGAAAGAGACAACTGAACAAGAAAGAAATCAGACAGCCCATATTACTTGGCGCACTATTCTGGGAGGGGACATCCTTACCCATGATTTTTTAAGGCGACAGGCTAATCTTGTCATTTTGATTGTCATACTTACAATTCTTTATATTGACAACCGCTATTCGTGTCAACAGGAATTAATCGAGATTGACAAGCTGAAAAAAGAATTGATAGACATCAAATATGATGCCTTGACACTATCTTCTCAATTGACAGAAAAAAGCCGGCAGTCAAAAATTGAAGAATACATTACTGCAGGAGGAAAAGAACTGGAAACAGCGACCACTCCACCCTACTTAATCAAAAAAGATTAAAGGCATGATACAGGATCACAAAAAAATAATGCTGCGTTTTTCCTTCATCCTGCTGATGATGGTACTGGTGGGTATTGCCATTATTATTAAGGCAGCTTTTATCATGTTTGCCGAAAGACAATACTGGATGGATGTTGCAGACAGATTTGTAAAAGAAAATGTCGTTGTACATCCAACCCGAGGCAACATTATCTCGGCAGACGGGAAATTAATGGCCAGCAGCCTTCCGGAATACAAAATCTACATGGACTTCAAGGCTGGAGGTACAGAAAAAGACACGATGTTAATGAACCACCTTAACGAGATATGCGAAGGATTGCATCAGATTTTTCCAGACCAGAGCGCCAAAGATTTCAAACGTACATTCCTACAAGGGCGCAAAAAGGAAAGCCGCAGCTGGCTGCTATACAACAAACGCATTTCGTACATCGAATTCAAAGAGGTAAAGAAGCTGCCGGTGCTTTCACTCAGTCCCTATCGAGGAGGGTTATTTGCTCAAGAGTTCAACCAGCGCAAAAAACCTTTTGGTTCCTTGGCCATGCGAACATTGGGTGATATGTATCCGGACATGACGAAAGGAGCGAAAAATGGTCTGGAGCTGACTTACGACTCTATTTTAAGAGGTGAAGATGGTATTACCCACCGTCAGAAAGTTATGAACAAGTATCTGAATATTGTGGATAAACCTGCAGTGGACGGTTGTGATATTATTACTACTATCGATGTAGGAATGCAGGATATCGCAGAAAAAGCACTTGTAGACCAACTTAAAAATCTTGAAGCTGTTTTTGGTGTGGCAATCCTTATGGAAGTCAAAACCGGAGATATCAAAGCTATTGTGAATATGAGCCGAACACCAAGCGGCAATTATTACGAAGCAAAAAATCTGGCTGTAAGTAACCTGATGGAACCGGGCTCAACATTCAAGACAGCTTCTATGATGGTTGCGATGGAAGATAAATATATCACTCCTAACTATACTGT
Organism: uncultured Bacteroides sp.; assembly: GCA_900556845.1. Classification (GTDB taxonomy): domain Bacteria; phylum Bacteroidota; class Bacteroidia; order Bacteroidales; family Bacteroidaceae; genus Phocaeicola. The sequence continues at coordinate 20,737 of USQO01000001.1, forward strand.
GGATACTGGAAATGGTATTCTGAAAATGCATGGCAGTTTTATGAAAGACCATAACTGGCACAGAGGCGGATATGGAGTTTTGGATGTTACTCATATTATGGGCTACTCTTCCAATATTGGAGTTTCGTCCATCATTGACAAATTTTATGGGGACAATCCTCAAAAATTTGTTGACGGCTTAAAACGCATGAGTATAGACACTCCTATTCATTTGGGAATAGCTGGTGAAACAGCTCCTAGAATACGGGGAGTGAACCAAAGATATTGGTCAAAGACAACTTTGCCATGGATGAGTATCGGTTACGAAACCCAGATTCCACCTATTTATATTGCCAATTTCTACAATGCAATTGCCAATAATGGAACAATGATTAAGCCCAAACTGGTCAAAGCGATTGTTAAGAACGGAGAGGTTATCGAGGAGTTCCCGACCGAAATCATCAATCCTAAAATATGTTCGGATACGACGCTGATGTACATACACGACATATTAAAGCATGTTGTAAAAAACGGCTTGGCCAAACAAGCTGGTAGCAAGCAGTTTGAGGTTGCCGGGAAAACCGGTACAGCTCAGATATCACAGGGTAAAGCTGGATATAAAGCCGGAGGAGTCAGCTATCTTGTCAGTTTCTGCGGATATTTTCCAGCAGATAACCCCAAGTACACTTGTCTGGTATCCATACAGATTCCTCATGGCCCTGCATCTGGAGGATTGCAGGCTGGAAGTGTTTTCAACAAGATAGCGGAACGTGTTTATGCCAAACATCTGTCCAAGAATCTGGCAAATGCCAAGGATTCTACAGCGGTGCTGGTTCCTGATGTAAAGAATGGTAATCTGCACGAAGCTGCCTATATTTTAAATGAATTGGGTGTAAAATATAGTGGCTATCAGATGGAAAAAGAAAATCAGGAAGCACCCGTCTGGGGTAAATCCGAAATTAACAATGACGGTATTGTTTTCAACTCCATTAAGCAGAACGCCAATCTGGTTCCTAACGTTAAAAACATGGGAGCAAAAGATGCTGTTTATTTACTGGAAGGGGTAGGATTAAAAGTACGGCTGAATGGTATTGGCAGAGTAACATCACAAAGCATTCCTCCTGGAAGTTCTTTACATAAAGGACAAACAATAGTATTAACATTGAAATAATTGGAACATTATGAAATTACAAGATATAATCAAATCTGTTGCGGATATATGTATTAAAGGAGCATCTGATAAAGAGATTACTAACATCCAAATAGATTCCCGAAAAGTTAAAGAGGGAGGATTATTTATCGCTGTTAAGGGTACACAGGCAGATGGACATGCTTATATCGAGAAAGCAATTCAGTTGGGTGCCATTGCTATCGTATGCGAAACCATGCCAGAGCAAACTTTAGAACATGTAACTTACATACAGGTCAAAAATTCGGAGGCAATAGTTGGGAAAATAGCAACAACTTTCTATGGTAACCCAACTTCGAAATTGAAACTGGTAGGCGTAACGGGGACAAATGGGAAGACTACGATTGCTACCTTATTATATAAGATGTTTCGTCACTTCGGGTACAAGGTAGGATTACTGTCAACCGTATGTAACTATATCAACGATAAAGCGGTGCCGACAGAACATACTACTCCCGACCCCATTACCTTAAACCAGCTATTGGGAGAAATGGTTCAAAAAGGTTGTAGCTATGCCTTTATGGAAGTCAGCTCGCATGCAGTTGTTCAAAACCGCATAGGTGGATTACTGTTTGCCGGAGGTATTTTTACGAATCTGACACGCGACCATTTGGACTATCACAAAACATTTGATGCATATCTTAAAGCCAAAAAGATGTTTTTCGATAATCTTCCCAAATCAGCTTTTGCCTTGACCAATGCCGATGACAAAAACGGATTGGTAATGACACAAAACACAAAGGCTCACGTAACAACCTACTCGTTGAGAAGCCTTTGCGACTTTAAAGGAAAGGTCTTGGAAGACGGATTTGAGGGTATGCTGATGGATATTAATAACCGTGAAGTCAATGTTCAGTTCATCGGACGCTTCAATGCATCCAATCTGCTGGCAGTATATGGAGCTGCTACATTATTAGGGAAACAGCCGGAAGAAATTTTGGTTGCTCTAAGTCTGCTTCGCCCTGTGTCTGGACGTTTCGATGCACTTCGGTCGCCCAAAGGCTACACAGCAATTGTAGATTATGCACATACTCCCGATGCATTGGTTAATGTACTTGAGACCATCCATGAAGTCTTGCGAGGAAGAGGAAATGTAATTACAGTGGTAGGAGCTGGCGGAAACCGTGACAAAGGGAAACGCCCTATCATGGCACAAGAATCTGTAAAACGAAGTGATAAAGTCATTATCACATCGGATAACCCGCGATTCGAAGAACCTCAAGATATTATAAACGATATGTTGGCAGACCTGAAAAAAGAAGATTTGCAAAAAGTTATCAGTATTACGGATAGAAAAGAAGCTATCAAGACTGCTTGTATGCTTGCCCAAACAGGAGACGTTATACTAGTAGCAGGAAAAGGGCATGAAAACTATCAGGAGGTAAAAGGTGTAAAACATCATTTTGATGATAAAGAAGTTTTATGCGATATATTCAATAACGAACAATAAAATAAAACATAAACATGTTATACTATTTATTTAACTATCTGGAGCAGTTTGATTTTCCCGGTGCACGTATGTTCGGTTACGTTTCATTTCGTTCACTCATGACCGTCATTCTGGCTTTACTTATTTCTGCCATTTTTGGTGAATACTTTATCAATTTACTGAAGAAGAAACAAATTACAGAAACACAACGAGATGCTTCCATTGACCCCTTCAACGTAAACAAAGTGGGCGTACCTACAATGGGAGGTGTTATTATCATTACAGCTATTATCATTCCTTGCCTGTTGCTGGGAAAACTGCATAATATATATATGATATTGATGCTGATAACAACTGTATGGTTAGGCACACTTGGATTTCTGGACGACTATATTAAGGTCTTCCGAAAAGATAAAGAAGGACTACACGGGAAATTTAAAATTATCGGCCAGGTAGGCCTCGGACTTATCGTCGGGCTTACTCTTTATCTAAGTCCGGATGTTGTCATCAGGGAAAATATTGAAGTTCAGCAAAACGGACAGATTGTAGACGTTGTACACATTCCACAAGATCAAAAATCGACGCAAACTACAATCCCGTTTTTCAAGAATAACAATCTGGATTATGCCGATTTTGTAAGCTTTATGGGCGAACATGCCCAAACAGCAGGATGGATTGTATTTGTCCTTGTTACTATTTTTGTGGTAACTGCGGTTTCGAATGGCGCCAACTTGAATGACGGAATGGATGGAATGGCTGCCGGTAATTCCGCGATAATCGGAGTTACATTAGGCATTCTTGCATACGTATCCAGTCATATAGAATATGCAAGTTATCTGAATATCATGTATATACCAGGTAGTGAGGAACTTGTTATTTTTATCTGTGCCTTTATCGGAGCACTAATTGGATTTTTATGGTATAATGCTTTTCCGGCACAGGTTTTTATGGGCGATACAGGTAGTCTGACGATTGGAGGAATTATTGCCGTGTTTGCAATAATTATTCATAAGGAATTGCTGATTCCTATTTTATGCGGAATTTTCCTCATCGAAAACTTATCTGTAATTCTTCAGGTAAATTATTTCAAACGCGGGAAAAAGAAAGGACACTTGCAGCGGATCTTCAAACGTACTCCGATACATGACCATTTCCGGACTACGATTGCACAACTGGACCCCAACTGCAGTTATTTGTTCACCAAACCGACCAGTGTTTTTCACGAATCAAAAATTACAGTACGATTCTGGATTGTATCCATTGTACTTGCAGCAATAACGATTATAACTTTAAAGATTAGATAAAGCCATGACAAAAAGGATTGTCATTTTAGGAGCTGGAGAAAGTGGCACAGGTGCCGCTGTTCTAGCAAAAAAACAAGGTTTTGACACTTTTGTATCAGACATGTCTGCTATAAAAGAGCCATATAAACAGATGTTGGACGAACGAGAAATTGCATGGGAGGAAGGCCAGCATACCGAAAGCTTGATTCTTAATGCAGATGAAGTTATAAAAAGCCCGGGGATTCCCAATAATGCACCTATTATTTTAAAGCTGAAAGCATTAGGAACACCTATTATTTCTGAAATAGAATTTGCAGGACGTTATACCAATGCAAAAATGATATGCATTACAGGCAGTAACGGAAAAACAACTACAACTTCGTTGATTTACCACATATTCAAAAAAGCCGGGCTGAACGTCGGACTGGCAGGTAATATCGGACAGAGTCTTGCATATCAGGTTGCTGAATGTAACTACGACTATTATGTGATTGAGCTTAGCAGTTTCCAGTTGGACAACATGTATAAGTTCCATGCAAACATTGCAGTATTGATGAATATCACTCCAGACCATCTGGACCGATATGACTATACTATGCAAAATTATGTGGATGCTAAATTCCGTATCATTCAAAACCAGACAGATGAAGATGCTTTCATCTTCTGGAATGATGACCCTATCATTCAAAAAGAGCTTCATAAATACGGAATACACGGACACTACTATCCTTTTGCCGAAAAGCAAGAAGAAGGAGTGGCTGCCTTTACTGAACAAGATAAGGTTTATTTCACAACTCCTATTGCTTTCAACATGGAACAGGAAGAACTGGCACTGACAGGAACGCATAACTTGTTCAACTCCATGGCTGCCGGTATCTCTGCCAACCTTTCGGGCATCCGTAAAGAATGTATCCGTGAAGCCCTCAGCGACTTTAAAGGAGTAGAACACCGACTGGAAAAAGTTACACGTGTGCGTGGAGTGGATTATATCAATGACTCTAAGGCTACAAATGTAAATTCTTGCTGGTATGCCTTGCAGAGCATGAAAACCAAAACTGTCTTGATTTTGGGTGGAAAAGATAAAGGAAATGATTATAGTGAAATAGCCGAATTAGTAAAAGAGAAGTGCAGCGGACTGATTTTCATGGGATTGCACAATGAAAAACTACATGATTTCTTTGACGGATTTGGACTGCCTATTGCTGATGTAAAAAGCATGAAAGATGCAGTAAACGCAGCTTACCAGATGGCTAAAAAGGGAGAAACGGTCTTACTAAGCCCGTGCTGTGCCAGCTTTGACTTATTCAAAAGTTACGAAGACAGAGGCCGGCAATTTAAGGAATGTGTAAGGAACCTATAAAAACAAGACAAGCATGGATTTAATAAAGAATCTCTTTAAGGGAGACAAGGTTATTTGGATTATTTACTTTGTGTTATGCATGATTTCCATTATTGAGGTATTCAGCGCTTCAAGTACGCTTACCTACAAAAGTGGAGACCACTGGCGTCCTATTACCATGCATATCGTATTGCTTACTGTGGGAACTATCATTGTTCTTATAGTACACAACATCCCATGCAAACGCTTTAAGTTATTTGCCGGTTTATTGCCTTTTTCATGGTTTGCACTTGTTTTTGTACTCATTAAAGGAGCTTTGACAAATGGTGCTAAACGATGGATTGACTTTGGTTTCTTCCAATTCCAGCCTTCGGAAGTAGCCAAAATGTGTACCCTTATATCTGTGGCATACATACTTTCTAAAACTCAGGAAGAAGAAAGTGCCAACCCAAAAGCTTTCAGACAGATTTTAATTGTGACTGGAGTCACTATCATACTTATTATTAGCGAAAACCTTTCAACGGCTCTCTTACTGGCAAGTAGTGTTTTTCTGCTAATGTTCGTAGGAAGAATTCCATGGAAGCAGATGCTTCAACTTACTGCTGTAGGCATAGGAATTCTTGTAGTAGCTTTTGCTACCATCAAATTTATTCCAACTTCGGCATGGGAGGCTGTAGGCCTGGACCGAATGTCGACCTGGCAGAATCGTATAAATGACCATTTTAAAAAAGAAGATGTTCCTGCAGCTAAATTCGACATCAATAATGATGCACAGGTAGCTCATGCCAACATTGCTATTGCAAGTAGTAATATTATAGGGAAAGGGCCGGGAAACAGTGTACAGAGAGATTTCCTTTCACAAGCTTTTTCTGACTTCATCTATGCCATTATCATTGAGGAAATGGGACTGATAGGTGGAGCTGTTGTGGTTATTCTTTATTTATTACTGCTAATCAGAATCGCAAAAATAGCAAGAAATTGTGACAGATCGTATTATGTATTCTTAATAATGGGATTTGCTATATTGATTTCTTTGCAAGCAATGTTTAATATGCTGGTTGCGGTAGGTATTATCCCTGTAACCGGACAACCTCTGCCGTTAATCAGTAAAGGTGGAACTTCTACACTGGTAAATTGTGTCTATATTGGTATTATCCTGAGCATTAGCCGACACGTTAATGAGATGAAAAAGAAGGAGCAGGAAAAAGAGGCTCAAAAGCAACTGGAAATTCAGCAAGCAGCAGAGCAAATCATACGATATGCCCAAGATATGACGACTTCGTCAAACAATACCCCAAAAGATAAGTTATAATAAAAAAGGAAGTTAGCAAGAATAAACTTTCACAACTAAAAAGTTTATTTCTAACTTTGCAAGAAAACAGAAGATAAAGATGGCAAATGCAATACGAGTTATTATAAGTGGTGGAGGAACCGGAGGACATATCTTCCCGGCTGTATCCATAGCTAATGCTCTGAAAGAATTATACCCTGAAACAGAGATTCTTTTTGTCGGAGCAGAAGGAAGAATGGAAATGCAACGAGTACCTGCTGCAGGCTACAATATTATCGGTCTGCCAGTTGCCGGGTTTGACAGAAAACACTTATTGAAAAATATAAGCGTCATTGTTAAATTACTCCGAAGCCAATGGAAAGCTAAAAAAGTAATCCGCGACTTCAAACCGGATGTTGCTGTAGGTGTTGGCGGATATGCCAGTGGACCAACTTTAAAAATGGCAGGGATAATGGGTATTCCCACATTAATACAAGAACAAAATTCGTATGCAGGTGTAACAAATAAACTACTGGCAAAAAAGGCATGCAAGATTTGTGTGGCTTACGAAGGTATGGAACGCTTTTTTGAGAAAGAAAAAATCATCCTCACCGGAAATCCTGTACGCCAAGGTTTGTTAGAAAACAAAATTACACGTAATGAAGCGCTTCTGAGATTTGGACTTTTTCCTGAAAAAAAGACAGTGCTGATTATCGGTGGAAGCCTAGGAGCACGTACCATTAACCAAAGTGTACTGCAGAATCTCGAAAAGATCCGTCAGTCAGGAATTCAGTTTATATGGCAAACCGGAAAGTATTATTTCGGGGAGATAAAAACAACTATTAAAACCTCGGGAGAGTATCCTATGCTGCATGTGACGGACTTTATATCCGATATGTCTGCTGCATATAAAGCTGCCGACTTGGTTATAAGCCGTGCAGGAGCAGGCTCCATCTCGGAATTCTGTCTGCTGCAAAAGCCTGTAATTTTAGTCCCGTCACCAAACGTGGCAGAAGACCATCAAACCAAGAACGCATTGGCTCTGGTAAAAAAAGATGCAGCAATTTATATTAAAGACAGTGAAGCTGTAACTGCACTTATTGATAAAGCTATAGAAACAGTACAACAGCCTGAGACTTTAAAAAAATTGAGTACAAACATAGCATGCTTGGCCCTGAAAGATTCGGCTAATGTTATAGCCAAAGAGATTTATAAGCTAGCTACACAAAACAAAAAATGAAATTATGAATATTAATACCATAAAAGCTGTCTATTTCATTGGCGCCGGTGGAATAGGTATGAGTGCATTGGTCCGCTACTTTTTATCTAAAGGTAAAATCGTAGCAGGATACGACCGTACCCCTAGCGAACTAACAGAAAAGCTTATTGAAGAAGGAGCTGCTATCCACTACGAAGAAAATATAGACTTAATTCCTGAAGAATGCAAAAAGCAGGGAACTACGCTTGTAATATATACTCCAGCTATCCCTTCGACTCATAAAGAGCTGGTATTTTTTAGAGAACACAATTTTGAGATACAAAAGCGTGCACAGGTTCTGGGTATGCTGACACGCACAGAAAAAGGGCTCTGTGTTGCCGGGACTCATGGAAAAACAACTACCTCGACGATGACAGCTCATTTGCTTCATCAGTCTCATGTAGGTTGTAACGCTTTTTTAGGAGGTATTTCTAAAAATTATCACACCAATCTATTGCTGTCGGAAGAAAGTGAGTTTGTTGTTATCGAAGCAGATGAATTCGACCGGTCTTTTCATTGGCTTACTCCATATGCTACGGTTATTACAGCCACCGATTCTGACCACCTGGATATATATGGAACACATGAAGCTTATTTGGAAAGCTTCCGGAAATATACATCTCTAATTCAACTTGGAGGATATTTGATTATCCGAAAGGGATTGGAGTTACAGCCTGATTTACAAGAAGGGGTGACATGCTATACCTACTCTGAAAAAGAAGGCGACTTTCATGCAGAAAATATCCGAATAGCAAACGGAGAAATTATGTTCGATTATGTTTCACCTCTAGGCAATATCGAAAACATTCTGCTGGGTGTTCCTGTTTACATAAACATAGAGAATGGCATTGCGGCTATGGCACTGGCTCAGATTGCAGGAGTAAACAATGAAGAAATCAGAGAGGCAATGGCTAGCTTCAGAGGAGTGGACAGACGTTTTGACTTTAAACTGAAGAGTGATAGATTTGTTTTTTTGAGCGATTATGCACATCACCCTGCAGAAATAAAGCAAAGTATATTGTCCGTAAAAACAATATACCCAGACAAAAAAATTACCGTTGCATTCCAGCCACACTTGTATACTCGTACCAGAGATTTCTTTACTGAATTTGCAGAAAGCCTTTCACTGGCTGATGATGTAGTTCTACTGGATATCTATCCGGCAAGAGAGGCTCCCATTGAAGGAGTCAGCAGCAAACTGATATTTGATAGCCTAAAACCCGGAATTTCTAAAATAATGTGCAAAAAAGACAACTTAATTGACATTTTAGCACAGAAAAATATAGAAGTTTTAATAACTTTAGGCGCTGGAGACATAGAAAATTATGTACCAAGGATTTTAGAAGTATTTAAAGACCGATGATTAAGAAATTTCTCATAATTCTATTTTTAGTCCTGATGTCTGTATACCTCGTTATAGCAGCAACAGCATTTAACCGCAGATCTGGGAGCCAGATTTGCCAAGGAATGGAACTGCTTATTAAAGACAGCATCAACTATGGATTTGTGAGTAAAAAAGAGATAGAAAAAACGCTTAAGCGTAAAAAACTATCCCCTGTAGGGAAAAAACAAGATGAAATAAATATTCGCCAAATAGAAGAAGAGCTCAATGAGCATCCTTTTATAGATGAAGCAGAGTGCTACTATACCCCAAGTGGGAAAATAGGAATCAAAGTCATACAACGAATTCCATTGCTGCGCATTATGGCTAATAATGGGGAAAATTATTACTTGGACAGTAAAGGCAAAATCATGCCAATACCTGAAAATATTGCCCACGTAACTGTTGCTACAGGATTTATCGATCGCAAGTTTGCTCAACACGAGCTCTACGAGTTAAGCCGGTTCATAAACAACAATCCTTTCTGGAAAGCACAAATCGAACAAATTTATGTAACTCCCAAAAAGGAATTCGAATTGGCTCCTAGAGTTGGACAACATATCATTTTTCTGGGTAATCCTGGAGAATATGAAGAAAGATTCGGGAAATTAAAAACATTCTACGAAAAAGCATTAAATGAAGTAGGATGGAATAAATACAGCCGAATCAGCATAGAGTTTAATAACCAAATTATTTGTACCAAAAAAGAGGAATAAGATATGGCAGTAACAGATTTTATAGCAGCAGTGGAACTGGCCTCCAGCCAGATTACAGCCATTGCAGGAAAGAAGAGCGCAGACGGAACGATTCAGATTCTAGCTTATGCCAGTGAACCGTCTTCTACCTTTATCAAAAAAGGTGTAATATATAATTTAGACAGAACTACACAAGGCATAACCTCTGTTATTGGAAAACTGGAAGAAGCACTTCATGCTTCCGTCGGACAAGTATATGTAGGTATAGGAGGACAGTCTGTACGGACTGTACCAAACGTCGTAAGCCGAAAACTAACAGAACAGACAAAAATATCTCAAGCTATAATTGATGCTATCATGGACAGCAATCGGGAAAACCTTATGATAGATCAAGAAATATTGGATGTTGAGCCTCAGGAATATAAAGTCGACAATAACTATCAGGCTGACCCTGTCGGAATACCCGCCGATTATGTCGAAGGACATTTCCTGAATATCATAGCTAGAAATACATTGAAGCGAAACATTAACAAATGCTTTGTACAGGCGGGATATAATATCGCTGATTATTTCATCTCTCCTCTTGTCACAGCAAATTTGTTGCTGACTGATAATGAGAAGAGATCAGGCTGTGCCCTTATTGATTTTGGCGCTGATACCACTACTGTTGCTGTCTATAAAAGTAATATTCTTCGTCATCTTGCTGTTATACCTTTAGGCAGCAATAACATCACAAAGGATATTGCAAGTCTCCAGATTGAAGAGGAAGATGCAGAAGCTCTAAAAATTCAATATGGCAGTGCCTATACAGATGCATCAGAAGATCAGGACGAGAACAAAGTTTACACGCTAGATAATGGCTGTTCTATCCAGGCAAAACAATTGGAAGAAGTAATCGAAGCTCGTATAACAGAGATTATTGCCAATGTATGGAACCAAATTTTGCTATCAGAGTATGGCGATAAACTTTTATCAGGAATCATACTGACTGGTGGAGGTTCTAATCTTCGCAACATTGACAAAGCTTTTACAAAAGCTACCAATCAGGAAAAAGTACGAATAGCAAAAAGCGGACAAATATCTTTTTCTGGACCTGTGGCACTAAAGAAAGATGGATCGACAAACACGCTGGTTGCCTTATTGACTTCTGGACAAGAGAATTGTTACAAACCTGAAGAAGAAAAAGAAGATCCGGCCAAAATAGCAGCCGAACAAGCTGCCGCTGAAGCCGAAAGACTACGCAAAGAGAAAGAAGAAAAAGAAGAAAAAGAGCGTAGAGAACGTGAAGAGCAAGAAAGAATTGCAAAGGAGTTAAAAGAGAAAGAAGAGAAAGAACGCAAAGCACGTGAAGAACAAGAACGCAAGGAGCGCGAACAAAAAGAACTGGAAGAAGAATATAACAGTTACCTTAAACGTGCAGACCGTTACAAAAACAACAAAGAATATGCCAAAGCTCTGGAAATGATAGAACGTGCCCGCTCAATCGAACTTCCAGGCAAAGAGGACGAATTACAAAAACTGGAAAATGACATCAAGCATCTGAAAGGAGAGAATAATCCGATCAACAAACTGAAACGGTTATTCACAACTTTCGCAGAAGACTTGACCAGAGATGAATAATAAATATCAACCTACATAAATTATAAGAAATATGTCTGACGAAACAATCATGCCTTTCGACTTTCAGAAAGAGAATTCTACTTATATAAAAGTAGTGGGTGTAGGTGGTGGCGGTGGTAATGCCGTAAACCATATGTACAAAGAAGGTATACACGATGTTACCTTTGCTATCTGTAACACAGATAATCAAGCACTGAGTATGTCTGAGGTACCTATCAAAATACAGCTGGGAAAAGAAGGACTTGGTGCCGGAAATCGCCCGGCAAAAGCTCGTGCAGCAGCAGAAGAAAGTCTGGAGTCTATTAAAGAAATGTTGAACGACGGCTGTAAAATGGCTTTTATCACAGCCGGAATGGGTGGAGGAACCGGAACTGGTGCCGCACCTATCATTGCCAAGACTGCCAAGGAAATGGACATCCTTACTGTCGGCATTGTAACTATACCTTTCTTGTTTGAAGGAAACCGGAAAATAGACCAGGCACTTGATGGTGTAGAAGAAATGAGTAAACATGTGGATGCGCTTCTTGTTATCAACAACGAACGGTTACGCGATGTCTACTCGGATATTAGTGTAATGAATGCATTCGGAAAAGCCGATGACACACTTTCTGTCGCAGCCAAAAGTATTGCTGAAATCATCACAATTCGAGGTGATATCAACCTTGACTTCAACGATGTTAAGACAGTTCTGAAAGACGGTGGTGTAGCCATTATGAGTACCGGATACGGCGAAGGAGAAGAACGCGTTACTCAGGCCATCAATGACGCACTCCACTCTCCGCTATTGAACAACAACGATATATTCAATTCGAAAAAAATATTATTCGTTATTACATACAATCCAAAGAGCGAGCTCATGATGGAAGAAATGAATGAAGTACACGACTTCATGAGCAAATTCAGCGGTGATGTAGAAACGAAATGGGGACTTTACAAAGACGAAGAATTGGGAAGTAAAGTAAAATTTACTATTCTGGCTACCGGATTCGGTATCAATAATGTTCCAGGAATGGATACAGTCCTCAGCAAACGAAGCTTAGAAGAACAACAGCGTCTGGCTGCCGAAGAAGAGGAAGAACAACAGCGCGATAAAAGAAGAACAGATTACTACGGCAAAGATGGCATGCGTAACAGCAAAAAGAAAAAACGCCACAATATCTATGTTTTCAGTATGGAAGACCTTGATAACGACGATATCATCAGTGCGGTAGAAGCAACACCTACTTTCCAGCGTAGTAAAGCTGTGCTTGAAAGTATACAGTCGAAAGCCAATACGGAAACCCATGAAATTTCCCAACCTGCAAATACGGCTTCGTCTGACAGTTCGACAATAACTTTTTAAAAACTTAGGATATGGAATTATTTGATCAAATCAGCAATGATATTAAGGAGGCTATGAAAGCCAAAGACAAAGTAAAGCTTGAAACTCTCCGTAACGTAAAAAAATGTTTTCTAGAAGCTAAAACTGCTCCAGGAGCAAACGATACACTTACAGACGAAGCAGCCATGAAAATCATGCAGAAACTGGTTAAACAGGGAAAGGACTCTGCTGCTGTCTACACTGAACAAGGCCGTAACGATTTGGCTGAAGCAGAACTTGCACAAGTACAAGTTATCGAAGCCTATCTTCCTAAACAACTGTCTGCAGAAGAGCTGGAAGCAAAATTAAAAGACATTATAGCACAAGTAGGAGCTACCAGCGCTAAAGACATGGGAAAAGTTATGGGCGTTGCAACTAAAGAGTTAGCAGGCCTGGCAGAAGGAAGAGCTATATCAGCTAAAGTTAAAGAATTACTAGGATAAAAGATCAAGTCTCAATGCATCCATTTATCAAAAGTGCATTGAGACTTTTTTTATTCAAACAACTCTCTTAAAACCTGAAGCGATTTCAGTTCCGGGAAATCAGGCAGATGCAATTGATAATAAATCTGAACAACCTCCAGGCAACGATTTCTTTCCAAACGACTCATCGAAAACAGATGCATTGTTTCATAGTTCATACGCATGAGTTTCACAATACGTGATGCCTCAACAGGCATAAGAAAAGCTCCATGAGTTGGCTGACGCAATGTAAAACAAGCATTCATTAAATCAAAATAAGCCCCCTCACTCCAATGTTCGATATTGGGATATAATCCCAGGAAACGTGACAAGCGCATTAAAAAGACCAAATGAAAATTAGCAAATCCGCTCTCACTACTATCCAACCATATCACCGAATGATACAGATACGCAAATAAAGCTTCATTCTCACCCTCCTCACGTAAAGCACGAGTCAAGAACTCAGCCAAAAACATTCCGATAGCCGATTTATAAGGATTGTAAGGTAATGAAGTAAATATATACGAAGGCTTTACCTCCTTTATTTTATGCAAAGAAGTACGCACACGCACTTCAGCCACAAAATCAACAAAAGCCAAAGGCTGAAACAATACCGACTTTACCCCGGTTCGTTTCCCTTTCTGCAAAGGAATCAGAAAGGACATTTTCCCTTGTTGTTCCGTAAATATTTCAACAATATTCGATGTATCATTATACTTTACACAATGCAATACAATTCCTCTAAGTTTTTGTAACATAACAAATCATGTTCTTTTCACAACAAAAATACTCAATAATATCAGCTGTATTTTCTGAGACATTATAAAAATAGTGAAGTTCAAAAAAATATGCCGTAATATTTTGGTATAATAAAAAAAATACATACCTTTGCATCCGCAATCGAGACATTCCATAGCCTCGATTACTCAAGTTAGACATTCGTTTAGCAAAAGGATGGCCCGTTCGTCTATCGGTTAGGACGCAAGATTTTCATTCTTGAAAGGGGGGTTCGATTCCCCCACGGGCTACATAATAAACAAAAATCAAGAACAATATTAAAGATTAGTCGAGATGGCAAATCACAAATCATCTATCAAAAGAATCAGACAAGAAGAGAAAAGAAGACTTCACAACAGATATTATGCAAAAACTATGCGTAACGCAGTGAAGAAACTTCGTGCAACTACAGACAAGGCAGAAGCTATTGCTTTGTATCCTAGCGTACAGAAAATGTTGGATAAATTGGCCAAGAACAATATTATCCACAAAAACAAAGCTTCAAACTTGAAGTCAAAGTTAGCTGCACAAATCAGCAAATTGGCTTAATAAGCTATTGAAAAAGATATTAAGGCTGGAATTTATATTCCAGCCTTTTGTCGTTTATATCCCCCTATACCAAGCAATACACATTTTTCTTTTTTATCTTTTTTAGACAGTCAACAGTTCTCCATCTCACAGTTTTTTAGTAAATTTGAAAGCTAAAATAATAATTTAAAAAGATGAGTGAAGAACTGACTCCAAACAGCGGAAATAACTATTCGGCCAGCAGTATACAAGTGTTAGAAGGACTGGAAGCAGTACGTAAACGCCCTGCCATGTATATCGGTGACATCAGTGAAAAAGGATTGCATCACCTGGTATACGAAGTTGTAGACAACTCAATAGACGAAGCTCTTGCAGGATACTGCGACCATATTGAAGTAACAATAAACGAAGACAATTCCATAACAGTCCAGGATAACGGACGTGGTATTCCGGTTGATTTTCATGAAAAAGAAAAGAAATCAGCCCTCGAAGTTGTTATGACAGTACTCCACGCTGGAGGTAAATTCGATAAAGGCTCTTACAAAGTTTCCGGAGGATTACACGGTGTAGGTGTATCCTGCGTAAATGCATTGTCTACCCATATGACGACAAATGTTTTCCGCAACGGAAAAATCTATCAGCAAGAGTATGCATGTGGAAAGCCTCTTTACCCTGTCAAAGAAGTAGGAACTACCGATATTACAGGTACTCGTCAGACTTTCTGGCCCGACGGAAGCATTTTCACGGTAACAGAATATAAATACAGCATCCTTCAAGCACGTCTGCGCGAACTTGCCTATCTGAACAAAGGCATCAAGATTCAGCTTACAGACAAGCGCGAGAAAGATGAAGACGGAAACTACAAGAGCGAAATATTCCATTCAGAGGAAGGCGTTAAGGAGTTTGTCCGTTTTCTGAACTCTACAAATACTCCCCTTATCGACGATGTTATTTATCTGAATACAGAAAAACAGGGAATTCCTATCGAATGTGCCATCATGTACAATACCGGATTCCGTGAAAACCTGCATTCGTATGTCAACAATATCAACACCATAGAAGGCGGAACACACGAAGCCGGATTCCGTACTGCTTTAACCCGTGTATTGAAAAAATATGCAGAGGAGAGCAAAGCTTTGGAAAAAGCAAAAGTGGAAATTTCGGGTGAGGACTTCCGCGAAGGACTGATTGCCGTAATTTCTGTAAAAGTTTCAGAACCTCAATTTGAGGGACAGACCAAAACCAAGTTAGGAAATAACGAAGTCAGCGGTGCTGTAAATCAGGCTGTGGGTGAAGCATTGAGCAATTATCTGGAAGAGCATCCTAAAGAAGCTAAAACGATTGTAGACAAAGTCGTACTTGCAGCTACTGCACGTATTGCAGCACGCAAGGCACGTGAGTCTGTACAGCGTAAAAGCCCGATGGGAGGAGGCGGCCTGCCGGGTAAACTGGCTGACTGCTCTAGTCGTAACCCAGAAGAATGCGAACTGTTCCTTGTCGAGGGTGACTCTGCAGGCGGTTCTGCAAAGCAAGGCCGTAGCCGACAGTTCCAGGCTATTCTTCCATTGCGCGGTAAGATTCTGAACGTGGAGAAAGCCATGTGGCACAAAGCTTTCGAAAGCGATGAAGTAAACAATATTATTCAAGCCTTAGGCGTACGTTTCGGAGTAGACAACGAAGAAGACAGCAAAAAGGCCAATATCGACAAGCTGCGTTACCACAAGATCATCATCATGACCGATGCCGACGTCGATGGTTCACACATCGACACGCTTATCATGACTTTATTTTACCGATACATGCCGGAAGTTATCCAGAGCGGACACCTTTACATTGCCAACCCGCCCCTTTACTTGTGCAGCAAGGGTAAGATAAAGGAATATTGTTACACAGACGAAGAACGCCAGGCTTTCATCCAGAAGTATGCCGATGGAAACGAAAACAGCATCCATACCCAGCGTTACAAAGGTCTTGGTGAAATGAACCCGGAACAATTGTGGGAAACCACCATGAATCCGGAAACCCGAATCCTGAAACAGGTAAGCATTGACAACGCAGCAGAAATCGATTACATCTTCTCAATGCTAATGGGAGATGATGTTGCGCCACGCCGCGAATTCATTGAAAAGAATGCAACGTATGCAAATATCGATGCATAATTTAATATTTTAATTAACTAAAAATCCATCCTCACATCTTACAATTGAGGGAACCTCCGGCCGCAAAACCGGAGGTTTTTTTATAACCCGACCTATAATCTCACGACTCAAAGAGCTACTTTTTTGCCCAATCCATCGATTTATTCCCCACTAACGGTTTATATTTTTATGGAAAACCTTCGTATGATGGTTACTCTGAAATATAAAATCATTACATTTGAGAAAAATAATATAAACCTTAAACGACATGAAACTTACATTCCGAATCCATTACCGCACAGTGTGGGGAGAAAGTCTGAAAGTAATCGTATGCGGTTACGAAGAATCCCCCATCACACTGCACACACACGACGGAGAGTTATGGCAAGGCGAAGGCAATCTTCCAGAGCTGACCGAAGGAACCCTCCTGAAATACCGCTACTGCGTATATAAAGACGAACACCCCATTCGCACTGAATTTGGAAATCTGTCGCACATCTTTTATACAGGAAATGCCCAGCAGAGCCATTGCATTCTTGATGATTATTGGAGAGACCTGCCACAAGAAGCATGCTGGTACAGCTCAGCCTTCAATGCAGAGGCCACGCTATGTGCGCCAGTTGTCCTGCCAGACAGCATTGGTAAATGCATCACATTCCGAGCTATCTGTCCACGTCTCAAGGAACACGAATTGGCCATAGCCGGTTCAAGCGAAATTTTGGGAAAATGGAATCCTGGAAGAGCTCTGCGTCTGCAACAAATTGCTCCCGATGTCTGGAGTACTACCATCAACGCAGAATTGCTCGACTCCCGTTGTGAATATAAATATGTATTGGTAAATAAAGAAAGCCATCAAATCGAACAGTGGGAAGAGCGTCCTAACCGTATCCTCCAAATCCAGCCATTGCTACGAGGAGAAACATACATCACTGCCGAGGAAGAAATCTATTTTCCACAATCCAACAGCAAAGTGGCCGGTACTGCCATCCCCGTGTTTGCTCTCCGCAGCGAAGGCAGTTTTGGTATAGGCGACTTCGGTGATTTGAAATTGCTGATTGACTGGGCAGCCCAGACACAGCAGAAAGCAATCCAGATTTTGCCGATAAACGATACTACAATGACCGGTACCTGGCAGGATTCCTATCCTTACAACAGCATCTCCATCTATGCTTTTCATCCCATCTACATCGACTTGCGTCAGGCGGGTAACCTAAAAGACACTGAGCTCTCCGCACAGTTTGAAGCCGAACGGCTCGAACTGAACGCACTGGCACAAATGGATTATGAACGTGTCAACAAGGCCAAGCACGCCTATCTGCATGCTTTATTTGAACAAGATGGAGCTGCCGTACAGGCTACCCAAGACTATCAGAACTTCTTCAGACAAAATGCAGACTGGCTCCAGCCATATGCCGCATTCAGCTACTTGAGAGACTTATACGGAACACCCGACTTTCATCAATGGCCCGCACACCAAGTTTTCCAGCAAGAAGAAATACAAAGCATGTGTGCCCCCGAAAGTACATCTTATCCTACTATAGCCTACTATTATTACCTGCAATACCTGCTCCACACCCAGCTGCTTCAGGCAGCCAACCATGCCCGCAGCAAAGGTATTATCCTGAAAGGTGACATACCTATCGGCATCAGCCGCACCAGTGTAGAAGCATGGGTAGAACCTTATTACTTTAATATGAACGGTCAGGCCGGTGCCCCACCCGATGCCTTCTCTACTAAAGGACAGAACTGGGGATTCCCGACATACAACTGGGATGTTATGGCAAAAGACAACTATCTGTGGTGGCGCAAGCGTTTCCACAAGATGGCTGAATATTTCACGGCTTACCGTATAGACCATATTTTGGGATTTTTCAGAATCTGGGAAATACCGGACCACTCTGTTCACGGTCTGCTGGGACAGTTCGTTCCTTCACTGCCGATGACTGTAGACGAAATCCAGAGCTTTGGTCTGACATTCCAGAAGGATTTCATGACGAAACCTTTCATCAACGAACACTTGCTGCATCGGGTATTCGGTGAATATACCGCCAAAGTAAGAAAAGAATTTGTACAGCACGTACACCACGACATTTACGAAATGCGTCCGGAATTTGATACCCAGCGTAAGGTAGAAGCCTGGTTCAAAGGAAAGGACGATTCTGGAAGCAATCTGCTGCGAGAAGGTCTTTACAGCCTGATCAGTAATGTATTGTTTGTGCCCGACCGCAATGATTCGGAAAAATATCATCCCAGAATATGTGCACAGAATGATTATATCTATGAGGCACTCAGTCCGCACGAAAAGAATGCTTTCAACAACCTCTATAATCATTATTACTACCAGCGGCATAACGAATTCTGGTATCACGAAGCCATGAAAAAGCTTCCTATCCTTACACAGTCTACCTCCATGCTGGTCTGTGGAGAAGACTTGGGAATGGTGCCCGACTGTGTTCCATGGGTGATGAACCAGCTTCAGATTCTTTCGCTGGAAATCCAGCGGATGCCTAAAAATCCGGCAGATGAATTTGGTCCGGTTTCTCATTATCCGTTCCGGTCTGTTTGCACCATCGGTACGCACGACATGTCTACCTTGCGTGGCTGGTGGGAAGAAGACACAGAGCTAACTTCCAGATTCTATCATCAAGTCCTGGGACACTGGGGAGATCCCCCCGAAAAAGCACCAGGATGGATATGCGAAGAAGTTATCCGCCAGCATCTTGACTCTCCTTCTCTGTTGTGCATCCTTACATTCCAGGACTGGACTTCTATGGACGAAGAATTACGCAATCCGGACATTGAAGCAGAGAGAATCAATATTCCGGCCAATCCACGCCACTATTGGAGATGGCGCATGCATATCACCATCGAAGAGCTGATGAAACAAACAGCTTTCAACGAAAAAGTAACTCAGCTGATACAAGAAAGCGGAAGATAACCAACAACAGTATCTGCTTATCGCATCACAGCCGTGACAAACGCTCGTCTTTTTAGACATGAGTGTTTGTCGCGGCTGTGATATTTATTTTTCTCTGCTATGCAAATTTGAAACGACACGCTTCGATGGCGAAGTTATTTTCCTTCCTTGATAATCGTAATACACAAAGCACCTACCCAAAGAAATATTCCGGCTAAAACCAACATATTCACTTCAGGAGCAACAGCTCCTTCTACCGTAAAGGATTTCAAGATCAATCCGCCAAGCATAGCCGCTACAATCTGCGGAATACAAATAGTTCCGTTAAACAAGCCCAGATACATACCCATGTGACCACCCGACAATGAATTGGTCAGAATAGTGAAAGGCAAAGCCAACATTGCAGCCCACGCACAACCAATCAGCAAAAACGAAATAAACAATAAATAGGGGCTATGAAAGAAATATACAGAAACAAAGCCGATGCCTCCCAAAACCAGGCTTAAAGCATAAACAAACTTTCTATTCTTAAACATCGGTATCAGGGTAGCCCAGATTACAGAACCTACTGCCTGTACCGCAAAAAGAATACCTACCCAGTCGCCCGCATTCTGATACTGTACGGACTGTGTATCAAGTACGCAGTGCACCACACCGTCTTTCACCACTTCAAGCATAGGCGTACCAAAAACATTGGCAGCAACAGTACCATTCGTATAAGTCCACATAAACATGAAGGCTGCCCAGCAAAAGAATTGTACCAATCCTACCGTCCAGAACGACTTAGGAGCTTTCAGCAACAATTGCCATACATTTTCTTTCTGCTCTTGCGAAGCCTGCGTTATGCCGTGATACTCGGCATATTCCTTAGGTGGAATCTCCTTTACCTTTATTGTTGTATAAATCACACACAAAATCAGAATAATTGCTCCGATATAAAAAGAATAGATTACTGAATCTGGGACAACTCCTTTAGGGGCTACATTACTTATCCCCAACATCGCAAACAAGAACGGGAAAAGATAACCGGCCAGGCTACCGGCATTGCAGAGAAAACTCTGGATAGAATAAGCCAACCCCTTCTGTTTCTCATTAACCATATCCCCCACCATCATCTTGAACGGCTGCATAGCTATGTTAATCGAAGTATCCAGAAACATCAATGAGAAAAGACCGAAAATCATGGCCGCACCAACCGACATTCCAAAACTGCCGGCATTAGGAAGTAAGGCCATAACCAGTACTGCAATCACAGCTCCTACAAATAAATAAGGTATACGTCTTCCAAACCGGCACCAAGTCCGGTCACTCAATGCACCGATAATCGGCTGAACGATAATACCCGCCAAAGGAGGTAAAATCCAAAAATAACTCAAGCTGTGTGGATCGGCACCTAAAGTCGAAAAAATACGACTGATATTAGCACTCTGTAAAGCATAGGCAATCTGCACACCAAAAAATCCGAAACTGATGTTCCACAGTTTCCAGAAACTTAAATCGGGTAATTTTTTCATGGTATTATATAAAAATTGATTTGCCTGATGCGGGAAAAGCACGTAAGAAAAAATATCCTAAAGACTCATTACTTTTTGTTCAAAGAGGTCTTTATCACCCAGTGCCTTATTGCGAATTTTGCTACGATAGTTGTATACGGTAGCCAGTGAATAGCCCAAGAAATGGGCAATACGCGAAGAGTCTGTAACTCCTAAACGAATCAGTGCAAATATACGAAGTTCTGTATTAAGTAGTTCACCCGATTTGGGATAAAATTTAGCTTCGTCGACCAATAAAGCATTAAATTTTTCAATAAAGTGAGGGAATAGCTCCAAAAAGGACTTATCGAACTCCTGATAGAAGCTTTTCCGCTCTTCCCGGAGAAATTGATCCGATTTTATTGTACGATATAATTCCTCTATTTTAGAAGCCATTGCAAGCTTCTCTAAGGAGCGTCTGTATTGCTCCAGCTTGTCAAGATAAATTACACATCTATCCAAATATCTGGCTATATATACTTCTTTTATCTTTCCTGTTTCCTCCAATTCCTGATTGACATGCAACAGACTGTCATTAGCTTTCTTCAGCTCCGAACGCATAGCAGCAAGTTTCCGCATCCAGTGATACAGATAAAAAACGGCAGCTACCAGTAACAATGCCAGGATACTGATACCAACCAGCAGACTACGGACAACCCTACGCTCCTGCGCCTCTTTTGTCCGATAGGCTTTATCGATAATAGGATAGAATTCAGTCACTTCCAGAAAACGTAAACGGGCATTACACGCCACGGCATCCTCCATCGAACAATTCAAATAGCGATAGGCTCTGTCCAAGTTTCCACATTCATACATCAACCGGGCCAACTTCTGCAAAGAGGCATACTCACGTACAGCCATTTTGAGGTCAACCAAAGCCGTTTTTGCCAAAAAATAAATTTCACTATCCATATCTCCTTTTTCTTTATAAGCTTCAGATAGGGTATAGAAATAGTATGCCTGCTGTTGTGAAGAAAGCGTTTCCACATCAAAATGATGTAAGATACGTATTGCTTCATCCGGACGTTTATATAGAATCAGCTTCTCGGCATAAGTAATTTCCCGGTCTAACGAAGGAGGCGAAATCAGCAAAATAGAATCTCTGTACAGTTGAGTTGCTCGCAAATATTTCTGTTTTTCTTCTAAGTTAGATGTATAATCAGCAATCCAGCCATAATGTGCTCTCCGAGTCCGATAATAATATCCCAGCAAATCCTTATTCAGCTCAGCCGGATGAATTTTTTCCAGTTCAGTATAAGCCTCATTATACATACCCATTACCCCCATCACTTCTGCCCGATTAATAATAATCTCATTACGTAGTTGCGGATTTTCCATATAAGGCAGATACTGCCAGCGGGCATTGACATAATAAAGAGAGGAATCGGCCTGATAGTGCAGGTATTCATAAAACAACCCACCGCATAAATCGTATTTTTCCTTATTGTCTTTACTTGCAGCAAAACGTTCTTTCAAAGCACGAATACGCTCCTCACGCTGTTCCTGATATTGCGTTTTATTCGATATGACATTATCCAGCTGTGTTAATACAAACTCTATGTCTGGAGACGTTGCACTTACTGTAAAAACAGGGATTTGTAGGAGTAAACATAATAATACAAACGAAAGATATTTCATATTTTTGATATTTAAGGTCAACACAAAAATATATAAAAAACAAAAACAAGAAATATTCAATTTATATTTTCCTCATTTCAATTTATATTTTATTGTTTACATAAAAACATATCATGTTGATTTACAATATATTACACATAAAACACATTTATATTTTCATTCAAGAAAAAAATAACTTGTTCCGCACAAGTCTAATTTTGCAGTCAAAGAAATGCGGGAAGCAATTCCACTGCAAAAAAAGATTTTATACTTTAAATCTAAATACGCATTATGAAACAAACATTTATTGTAATTATGGCATTACTTAGTTTCCTTGGATGGCCTAGCAGAACAAAAGCCAGCCTCATCCAAAAAGTTGCTCCTACCTTCTGGTGGACCGATATGAAAAATCCGGAATTACAGATTTTACTGTATGGCGAAAACATTGCAAATGCAAATGTTTCTCTCTCGAATACCAATATTACTCTAAAAGAAATCGTAAAGCAAAGTAACCCTAATTATCTGCTACTCTATTTGGATTTGAGTGAAGCAGTTCCTCAACATTTCAATATTGAACTGAAATTAGGTAAGGAAACAACCATCGTT
This sequence comes from uncultured Bacteroides sp., assembly GCA_900556845.1. Taxonomy (GTDB): domain Bacteria; phylum Bacteroidota; class Bacteroidia; order Bacteroidales; family Bacteroidaceae; genus Phocaeicola. Next base: position 44,116 of record USQO01000001.1, read on the forward strand.
CCTTACGAATTAAAGGAACGTCAACATACGGGAAATGACATTGAAGGGTTTACGGCCAGCGATGTTCTTTACCTCATTATGCCCGACCGTTTTGCCAATGGAGTACCCGAAAACGACATCGTTCCAGGTATGCTGGAAAACAAAGTCAACAGAGAAGAACAGTATGCCCGGCATGGAGGCGACTTACAGGGAATAGCAGCACATCTGGACTATATATCTGATCTGGGAGTGACAGCCATCTGGCTTAATCCTACTCAGGAAAATGATATGAAAGAAGGTTCATATCATGGCTATGCCATTACCGACTATTATCAGATAGACCGCCGTTTGGGCAGTAACGAGGCATTTAAAAGCTTGGTAGAGCAAGCACACAGTAAAGGTTTGAAAGTCGTTATGGATATGATTTTCAACCATTGTGGTAGCGAAAATTACCTGTTCAAGGATAAGCCATCGACCGACTGGTTCAACTTCAAGTCCAATTACGTTCAGACTTCTTTCAAGACAGCCAGCGTCATGGATATCCATGCTGCAGAATACGAAAAAAAAATAGCTACCGACGGATGGTTTACACAAACCATGCCCGACTTTAACCAACGTAACCGCCATGTAGCACGTTATCTTATCCAGAGTAGCATTTGGTGGATTGAGTATGCGGGTATAAACGGTATCCGTCAGGATACGCATCCTTATGCCGACTTTGATTTCATGGCGCAATGGAGCAAGGAAGTATTGGCAGAATATCCCCATTTCAACATTGTAGGAGAAACATGGCTAAACAGCAATGTGCTGGTATCCTACTGGCAAAAGGACAGTAAGCTGGCTGCTCCACTCAATTCCAATCTGCCTACCGTCATGGATTTCCCATTGACCGATTTAATGAGCAAGGCTTTTGATGAGGAGACAACCGAATGGGCTGACGGACTATACAGATTGTACGATTATCACACGCAGGATTTAGTCTATCCTAATCCTATGAACCTGCTGATCTTCCTGGACAATCATGATACTTCCCGTTTTTTTAAAAAAGCAGAAGATACATCAAATATAAACAGGTACAAACAGGCTATTACCTACCTGCTTACAACCAGAGGTATTCCACAAATCTATTATGGTACAGAAATACTGATGGCTGCCGAAAAGAGTGAAGGCGACGGTTATCTGCGCAGGGATTTTCCTGGAGGCTGGAAAGGTGATACACAAAATTGTTTCACCGAAGCAGGACGCACTCATCTGCAAAACGAAGCGTATGCATACATGCAGAAACTTTTAAAATGGAGAAAAGACAATGATGTAATCGGAAAAGGAAGTATGAAACACTTCTCTATCAAAAATGGTATTTACGTATACGAGCGGAAATTTGAAGACCAGTCGGCCGTGATTTTCTTGAACGGAACCAACCAAAAACAAGAACTGGATCTGACAGCTTATAAAGAAATTCTCCCCAAAGAGTCGGCCACAGATATCATTTCCGGAAAAACGGTGAATTTGTCTGGGGGAATACAACTAGAAGCTCGCGAAAACATGATTTTAGAGTTCTAATTCATTTCTATTTTTACGGCTTGTCAAAGCACATAAATTATTAATAAACAATATATTACAATTATAAATCCCCTAAAAACATTTCTATTTTTATTCATATAGAAATAAAGAGAATAGCAATAACATACATTTGCAACAGACAACGAAAAGCACTTTCAATAACCTATAAATATTACCTAAAAACATGAACCTGAAAAAACAACTAACCTTAGCCGCATTATGTTGCTGTGCTCTGGCACTACATGCACAAAAACTAGTTTCTCCCGACGGGAATCTGGTTATGAACTTCAGTCTTAACAATGCAGGGGCTCCTGTTTACGAACTCTTTTACAAAGATAAAGCAGTGATAAAACCCAGTACATTGGGACTGGAACTCAAAAAAGAAGATGCCAATAAAAAAACTGATTTTGAGTGGACTGAACGAAATGATAAAGACCTGCTGGATGCAAAGATTAACCTGATGACAGGATTTAAAATTGCCAACACAGAGACATCAACTTTCGATGAAACGTGGAAACCTGTATGGGGAGAAGAAAGTCAAATCCGGAATCACTACAACGAACTGAAAGTAACCTTAAACCAGCCCTCCAATGACCGTAGCATGGTGCTCCGATTCCGTCTGTTCAATGACGGACTGGGTTTCCGCTATGAGTTCCCTCAACAGAAAAACCTCAACTATTTTGTCATTAAGGAAGAGCACTCGCAGTTTGCCATGGCGGGTGACCATACTGCCTTCTGGATTCCGGGCGACTATGACACCCAAGAATACGATTATACGACATCTCGTCTTTCCGAAATCAGAGGAAAAATGAAGTCGGCCGTTACCGAGAACTCTTCGCAATATGTATTTTCACCTACAGGCGTACAGACAGCCTTGATGATGAAAACAGATGACGGACTTTACATTAATTTGCACGAAGCAGCCTTGATTGACTATGCTTGTATGCATCTGAACCTGGACGATGAAAAGATGATTTTCGAATCTTGGCTTACTCCCGATGCCATAGGAGATAAAGGCTACATGCAGACTCCTTGCAATACTCCTTGGAGAACTGTCATTGTAAGCGATGATGCACGCAATATTCTTGCTTCACGCATTACACTCAACTTAAACGAGCCATGTAAACTAACCGATACATCTTGGATTAAACCTACCAAATACATCGGTGTATGGTGGGATATGATTACCGGAAAAGGTTCATGGGCTTACACCGACGAACTGGCCAGCGTAAAACTGGGTGAAACAGATTATACGAAAACGACACCAAACGGCAAACATTCGGCCAACACAGCTAACGTAAAACGTTATATTGATTTTGCTGCCGCACATGGATTTGATGGTGTACTGGTAGAAGGATGGAATCAGGGATGGGAAGATTGGTTTGGCAAGAGCAAAGATTACGTATTTGACTTTGTCACACCCTATCCAGATTTTGATGTAAAAGAAATTCATCAATATGCAGCAAGTAAAGGTGTAAAAATGATTATGCACCATGAAACCTCATCATCTGTAAGAAATTATGAACGTCATATGGATAAAGCTTACCAGTTCATGGCAGACAACGGCTACAACGCTGTAAAGAGTGGATATGTGGGTGATATCATCCCTCGCGGCGAACACCACTACAGTCAGTGGATGGTAAATCATTATCTCTATGCCGTAACCAAAGCTGCCGATTACAAAATCATGGTCAACGCTCATGAAGCAGTCCGCCCAACAGGTTTGTGCAGAACTTACCCTAACCTGATAGGTAATGAGTCGGCTAGAGGTACTGAATATGAATCTTTTGGTGGTAACAATGTAAATCATACAACTATACTCCCATTCACACGCCTCATCGGTGGTCCGATGGATTATACACCGGGAATCTTCGAAACCGATTGCAGCAAGATGAATCCAACCAATCATTCACAAGTACGCACTACGATTGCTCGTCAGCTGGCTTTGTATGTCACCATGTACAGTCCGCTGCAGATGGCTGCCGACATCCCCGAAAACTATGAACGCTTCATGGATGCATTCCAGTTCATTAAGGATGTAGCTGTCGACTGGGACGAAACTCGCTATCTGGAAGCTGAACCTGGAGAATACATTACGATTGCACGCCGGGCAAAAAATACCGGAGACTGGTTTGTTGGCTGTACAGCCGGATATAACGGCCATACCTCAAACCTGAAATTGGATTTCCTCACACCAGGTAAGAAGTATGTGGCTACTATTTATGCCGATGCCCCCGATGCACACTGGCAGTCCAATCCACAAGCTTATACCATTACAGAGAAAAAAGTAACCAGCAAAACCAGCTTCAAACTGAAAGCCGCTATAGGAGGTGGATACGCTATCACTATCAAAGAAGTTAAATAAGTAGTTTTATATTAAGGTTGAAAAATCGGCATGACTTGTTTATCGGATAAAGAAACAAGCACCGTTTTAGCTTCAATAGGTATTTTTCATATTTGCATGCCGCTCCGGCGGCATGCTTTACACAGAATTTTATTGATACACTTAAATTTATATTTATGAAAAAGAACGCATTTATCAGAAAATCAGGTAGGGCACTGCTACTTTGTGCAGCAGGCATGCTCATCTCTGCCCAGGCCTACGGTCAAGCGCTCACCATCAAAGGTGTAGTTAAAGACAAGGCCGGCGAGCCTGTTATCGGTGCCAACGTACTGGTAAAAGGTACTACCAACGGCACAATTACTGACTTCGACGGAAACTTTGTACTTAACGCCGACAAAAATGATATTATCGCCATTTCCTTCATCGGTTACCAGACTCAAGAGTTGCCTGCTTCAGCACTTATGAATGTAGTCCTGAGTGATGACAGCCAGTTGCTGCAAGACGTAGTCATCATCGGTTACGGTACTGTAAAGAAAGACGACCTGACCGGCTCCGTAGCTACCGTAAAAGCCGACCAGATAAACAGGGGAGTTGCTACCTCCCCATCCGATTTGCTGCGCGGCAAGTCAGCCGGTGTGGTCATCACCCAAGGCAGCGGTCAGCCGGGGGCAGCTTCCACCATCCGCATCCGCGGGGGTTCGTCGCTCTCTGCCACCAACGATCCGCTCATCGTGATAGACGGGCTGCCTGTGAGTAACGAGGGCATCAGCGGCATGGGCGACCCGCTGGCCAGCATCAACCCGGGCGATATAGAGAGTTTCACCGTGCTGAAGGATGCTTCGGCTACGGCCATCTACGGTTCGCGTGCGTCGAACGGCGTCATTGTCATCACTACCAAGAAGGGTAGCAAGGGCGGCAGCCTGCTGCCGAAGGTCAGTGTGGACTTTGCAGCTTCGCTCAGCCGGGTGAGCCGCTATGTGGATGTAATGGATGCCGCCACGCTGCGCCGGGCAGTGGCCGATTATGCGGGAAGTGACTCGGATGCATACCGCGCATTGGGTGATGCCGATACCGACTGGCAGAAAGAGATTTACCGGCTGGCTCCTACCTATGAGGGCAACATCAGCCTGAACGGCCAGCTCCCGCTGGGCAAGGCAGGCAGCATGCCTTACCGTGTATCAGGCGGTTACCTCAGCCAGAAGGGAGTGCTGCGCACGTCGCAGATGGACCGCGGTACGCTGTCGGTAAATCTCTCGCCGCAGTTGCTCGACGGGCACCTCACCGTGGGGCTCAATGCCAAGGGGGTGGTGACGGACAACCGTTTCGCCAATCAGGAGGCTATAGGAGAAGCCATCCACATGGATCCCACGCAGCCGGTGTATGATGACTCGGAGCGGGGCAACCACAGCTACTACATGTGGCGCGACCTGAACGGGAACTGCAACACCATGGCTACATCGAACCCCGTAGCACTGCTCTTCGAGAAGGATGACCGTGCTACAGCCAAACGCTTCATCGGTAACGCACAGCTGGACTATAAGGTGCATGGCGTAGAGGGGTTGCGCTTCAACGTAAACGCGGGTCTGGACTTCTCTACCAGCAGCGGCACAGTGGATGTGGCGCAGGGCTCGGAGCAGTCGCTGCACAACACGGCAGAATCGGGCTCGGGCTCGCACAAGGATTACTCGTACCTGCGCCGCGACCAGACGCTGGAGAGTTATCTGGACTACAGCCGCACGCTGGGCAGCCATTTCTTCGACGTGATGGCGGGTTACTCGTGGCAGCATTTCTACACGGCTTCGTCCAGCTACTCGGTGAAGAAGTCGGATGCCACGCAGGTGCTTGAGGACAAGCTCAGCCGCAGCGAGTATTTCCTGGTATCGTTCTTCGGCCGTGCCAACTATACGCTGGCCGATAAGTATATGTTTACGTTCACCCTGCGCCGCGACGGTACTTCGCGCTTCCAGAACAACAAGTGGGGTACGTTCCCGTCCGTGGCGCTGGGATGGAACATCGCCAAGGAGCATTTCCTGGCCGACAGCAGCGTGCTCTCGGCCCTGAAGCTGCGCCTTAGCTGGGGTCAGACGGGTCAGCAGGACCTCAATGCGGGCAATTATCCTACGCTGGCTACCTACTATACCAATCAGCTGGGCAGTTATTATTACTTTGGCGACCGTCTGATGGTGCCGGTCACTGCACTGGGCTATAATGCGGACCTGAAGTGGGAAACGACGACGACGTGGAATGCGGGTATCGACTATGGTTTCCTGAATGGCCGTATCACGGGTGGTATTGACGTGTACTACCGCCAGACGAAGGACCTGATCAACTATATCCCGGTGTCGGCGCTGTCGAACCTGAAGAATTACCTCACCACGAACATCGGTAACCTGGAGAATACGGGTGTGGAATTCGAAATCAACACCATCCCCGTGGAGACGCGCGACTGGAACTGGCGCCTGGGTGCGAACGTGGCATGGAACAAGAACAAGATTACGAAGCTGACGGCGGTGGAGAGCGACAAATCGGGCGTGGAGACCGGCGGCATCAGCGGGGGTGTGGGTAACAACGTGCAGATGCATCAGGTGGGTTATCCTACGTCGTCGTTCTACCTGTACGAGCAGGTGTATGATGCCGACGGACGACCCATCGAGGGAGCGTATGTGGACCGCAACGGCGACGGGGCGGTGAACGGCGACGACCGCTATCTGTGTCACAAGCCGGCACCGGACGTGACCATCGGCGTGAACACTACGCTGACGTGGAAGAACTGGACGCTGGCGGTTTCGGCGCACGGAAACATCGGCAACTGGGTGTACGACAACGTGTCGTCGGGCAACGAGATGAAGGCGGACTTCTGGACGAACAACTTCGTGTCGAACCGTATGAACAGTGCCCTCACCACGAACTTCGAGCAGGCGCAGTATCTGTCGGACTATTATCTGCACAATGCGTCGTTCTTCAAGATTGACAATGTGACGCTGAGCTACAACTTTGCCGACCTCGTCAAGGCGAAGGACCGCTCGCTGGGCATGAACGTGTATTTCACCGTGCAGAACGTGTGCACGTTTACGGGTTACGACGGTCTGGACCCCGAAATCTACAACGGTATCGACAATAACCTTTATCCGCGTCCACGTACGTATGTACTGGGTGTGAAACTGAATTTCTAACCTTACTTAAATGCTTTTATCATGAAACTATATAGCAAGCTTTTCTGCATGGCCCTGCTCTCGGCAGGACTTCTGTGCCCATCGTGTGTGGGCGACCTCGATGTAACTCCCATCGACCCGAGTACGAATACCGTGGACAAGGCGCTGACGTCGCAGGCGGACTTCGAGGCGTTTCTGGCGCAGTGCTACACGGGTCTGGCTACCAGCGGCTCGTACGGTCCGAACGGCGACTCGAACATTTCGGGCCTGGACGGCGGACAGAGCCAGTATTTCCGCGGCATGTTCCACCTGAATGAGTATACTACGGACGAGTGTGTGGTGGGTTGGAACGACCAGACCATCCAGGATTTGCATGGACTGAGCTGGACGGCCTCGGATACGTTCATCGCTGCGCTGTATTACCGTATTTTCTATCAGATTTCGATGTACAATGAGTTTATCCGCCAGGCACGGGCTACGTCGCTCGAGTTTGCCGAGAAGGAGGTGTACATTGCCGAGGCACGGGCGCTGCGGGCACTGTCATACTATCATGCTATCGACATGTTCGGCAGTGTACCGTTTGCGGACGAGACGGCGGCTGTGGGTTCGCAGAATCCGCCGCGCATCGAGCGTACCGAGCTGTTCACGTGGCTGGAGACGGAGCTGAAGGACATCATCGACAACAGTGCCCTGCCGCAGGCGCGTACCAACGAGTACGGACGCATCGACAAAGGGGGTGCCCGCATGATTCTGGCCAAGCTGTATCTCAATGCCGAGGTGTACACGGGTACGGCTCGCTACGAGGAGTGTGCGCAGGTGTGCCGCCAGCTGGTGAACGACGGCTACTCGCTGCACGGCAAGTATGCCGAGCTGTTCATGGCCGACAACCAGCGCTGCACGGACGAGGTGATTTTTGCCGTGGAGCAGGACGGTATCAACACGCAGAGCTACGGAGTGACCAACTTCCTGATTTTTGCATCGTGCGGCGGCAAGATGGACCCGGCTTCCATGGGTATTTCTTCGGGCTGGGGCGGTATCCGCACTACGCCGGAGTTTTATGACTCGTTCCAGAACGGCGACGCGCGCTGCCTGTTCTTCACAACCGAGCAGCAGAAGGAGATTGACGACATCGCCAACTTCCAGCACGGCTATGCGTTCATGAAGTTCACCAACATGAAGAGCGACGGCACGCCGGGTTCTTCGCTGGGTTTCGTGGATACGGACTTCCCTGTTTTCCGCTATGCGGACGTGCTGCTGATGCTGGCCGAGTGTGCCAAACACGGGGCGACTTCGGTGACTGAGGCGCAGGGTCTGGCTTATCTGAACGAGGTGCGCACCCGTGCGGGACTTCCGGCGCAGGGCAGCTATACGCTGGACGACGTGCTGCGCGAACGTGGCTGCGAGCTTTACATGGAGGGCTGGCGACGCTCGGACCTGATCCGTTTCGGACGATTTACTTCGGCCGGTTATCTGTGGTCGTGGAAGGGCGGCGTGAAGGCCGGAAAGGGTGTGGAGGATTTCCACAATCTCTTCCCTATCCCCGAAAAGGACCTGAACAGCAATCCTAATCTGGTGCAGAATCCGGGATATTAAGGGTTATTTTCCGTCAGGACGGTTGCACGGGCTGCCTCATGTGCAGACCCGGCGCACCGGTGGACGGCGGTAACTCGATAACTCCGATAACTTCAAGTAACTCCGATTAACTTCTTCAATAACTCTACCTTTAAAATCTAAAAGTAATGAAACTAGCATACAAAAGTTTTCTGTTCCTTGCGCTGGCACTGGGAGCCACGGCTTGCAGCGAAGTGCAGGACCCCGTTTACAATGTCAACAGTGCTTCGGCTCCTGCTCTGCAGGAAATAGGCGGCAGCTACACGCTGCAGGAGGGCAATGAGGATTTCGCCACTTTCAGTTTCTCGAAGGCCGACTTCGGCATCCAGGTGGCTGTGCAGTATCTGCTGGAGGCTTCGCTCAGTGAGGATTTCGCTACCGTCAAGGAGGTGATGGCGGGGGCTTATCCCGAAGGGGGCTTCGTGCTTCCGGCTTCGACCCTCAACTCGGCACTCATCGGCATGGATGCCGTGCCCGAATCGCCAGCGACGGTGTACTTCCGCGTGCGGGCGGTGGTGAACAACCTGTCGTCCAAACCGACGACGATGGTGCTCGTGTCGAACGTCATCAGTACGCAGGTCACTCCATACAGCACCGTGAAGGAGTATCCTAAGGTTTGGGTAATCGGCGACTACTGCGGATGGAACCACAGCGCTACGCAGTTCCTTTACAGCTATGCCGAGAATACCACGTACACCGGCGTAGTGGACTTCGGTGAGAAGGCGGCGGCAGGCTTCAAGATTACGGGCGTGGGCAGCTGGGACGACAGCACCATGAACTGGGGGCTGGACGGCAATGCGGCGGCTCCGGAAGCAGAGGCAGGTTCTATCCAGCTCATCGCCGACGGCGGATCGGGCAACATCGGCTGCTACTCGCACCGCTTCTACCGCTTCTCGCTCGACACCAGCTCGCTCCTGCTCACCAAGGACCTGGCGTTCGATACCTTCAGCATCGTGGGCGAAGCCGGCAGTCAGGTGAACGGATGGGGCAAGCAGGATGTCGAAATGCAGTTCGACCCTGCCACACAGCGCTTCTATGCCGACGTGGAACTTGCCGACGGCGCTATCAAGTTCTATGCCGACAAGGACTGGAGTGTAAGCTTCGGCTCGGCTACGGCGGGTATCCTCGACTCGGGTGACAACATCAGCGTATCGGCTGGAAAATATCGCGTATACGTCAATCTGAACAATCCTTCGGAAATGACTTACGAGCTTAGCACAAAAGATTTCGGCAAATAATCTGTTGCCGGTCTGGATGCGGGCCGTGTTGCAGAACGGCGGCGGCATGCGACTGCCACATCCGGGCAGCATGGCCCGCGTTGTTTTATCTAATACCTTAAAAAAGCGAATATCCATGAATCTATTCAAAAAATACGGGTTTCTGCCCCTTATAGCGGCGGCGTTGGGCTGTACCGACGGCAGCCGGCCGACCGACTTTTCTTCGTATCCTACTTTCAGCGGTCCGTGGCAGGAAATGACCTACTCGCCCCGTCAGACCGACTTCATGCTGTGGGCTCCTTCGGCTCAGGCGGTAAGGCTTCATCTGTACGACCAGGGCACCGGTTCGGCTCCACTGCAGACCATCGACATGGCGCGTGCCGACAGCGGGCAGTGGAAACTGTCGGTTCCGCAGGACCTGGCCGGAAAGTTCTATACGTTCCAGATCCGGCATCAGGACAAATGGCTGGACGAGACGCCGGGTGTTATGGCCAAGGCGGTGGGCGTCAACGGTCGCCGGGCAAGTATCCTCTCTCCCGCCGATGCCAATCCCGAGGGCTGGGAAAACGACCGCCGTCCGGAGCTGAAGCAGTTCTCGGACATCGTGCTGTACGAAATGCATCACCGCGACTTCTCCATGGACAGCCTGTCGGGCATCCGCCACAAGGGGAAATTCTTGGCGCTCACCGAATCGGGTACGGCTACCCCCGACGGACAGAAAACGGGGCTGGCGCATCTGCGTGAGCTGGGTGTGACGCACGTGCATCTGCTCCCATCGTTCGACTTTGCCTCGGTGGACGAGAGCCGTCCCGACAGTGCGCAGTACAACTGGGGCTACGATCCGCTGAACTACAACGTGCCCGAGGGCTCTTATGCTACGGACCCTTTCACGCCGGCCACCCGCATCCGCGAATTCAAGCAGATGGTAATGGCACTGCACGAGGCAGGTATCCGTGTGGTGCTCGACGTGGTCTATAATCACACTTACAGCGCCGACGGCAGCAATTTCAATCTCACCGTGCCCGGTTACTTCTATCGCCAGCTGCCGGACGGCTCGCTCGCCAACGGTTCGGGCTGCGGCAACGAGACCGCCAGCGAACGCGAGATGATGCGCAAGTTCATCGTCGAGTCGGTTTGCTACTGGGCGCAGGAGTATCACATCGACGGCTTCCGCTTCGACCTGATGGGGATACACGATATCGCCACGATGCAGGCCGTCCGCCGGGCACTCGACCGCATCGACCCGACCATCTTCATCTACGGCGAGGGCTGGGCAGCATCTGCTCCGGCTTATCCGGCCGACAGTCTGGCCATGAAAGTGAACACCCTGCGCATACCGGGAGTGGCCGCATTCAGTGACGAGCTGCGCGACGGCCTGCGCGGAAGCGTAACCGACGACAAGGCGAAGGCTTTCATCGCCGGCGAGGCAGGTCACGAAGCCGCGGTGATGTTCGGCATCGTAGCCGCACTGCCGCATCCGCAGCTCAAGGACAGTCTGGCGGGCTACCCCACCCCGTGGACGCAGCAGCCCGCCCAGATGATCAGCTACGTGAGCTGCCACGACGACCACTGCATTGGCGACCGTCTGCGCATCACCCTACCCGATGCCGACGAGAAGACCCGTACAGCACTCTACAAGCTGGCTCAGACGGCGGTAATGACATCGCAGGGCGTACCGTTCATCTTTGCCGGCGACGAGGTGATGCGCCACAAGAAAGGCGTGAAGAACTCGTTCTGCAGTCCGGATTCCATCAACACCATCGACTGGCGCAACAAGTCGCTGCACCGCGATGCATTCGACTATACGGCTGCGCTTATTGCCATGCGTAAGGCGCATCCAGCCTTCCGTCTAGGCAGTGCCGAGAAAGTGTATCAGCATCTGGAGTTCCTGCCGGCAGAGCAAGAGCTGGTAGTGGCTTTCCGCATCAAGGGGCAGCCCGAAGGTGAGCCGTGGAAAAACATCACGGTGGTGCTCAATGCCGGAAAAACGCCGGCATCCGTAAACGTGCCGCAAGGCAGTTACCGTGTGGTGTGCCGCGACGGCCGTATCGACTGCAAGAAAGGACTGGGACAGCTCAGCGGCTCGAAGCTCACCGTCGCTCCGCAGTCGGCGCTCATCGTGCATCAGTGATTGCCCAAAGGATGAAATCCCGTATAGAAACAAAAAAAGGATTACTGCTCACGCGGTAATCCTTTTCATATTGAGTTAGTAATTAATTTTGAGAGAATTGAAACTTCACAGCCTCGTTTTAATCTTTCCGTTTAATAAGCACTAACTATTTATATAAAAAAGCAAATGAAAATGTCAATTTATATCCTGTCCTTTGTGCTTGTCCGGTAATGCCTTCAGCTTTGCCGAATCGACAGGGACAGAAGTTTCGCACGCTACCTGCGGGCCGTCGCTGGTACTCTGCAATGCGGCAGGTATCTGTGCCGGCTGTACGACATCGGCCGTACCCGACTCCTTGAGCAGCGCACATACCGAGAAGATAGCTACAATGAGCGCAGCCGCCCTGCCTACCGGAAGCAGACGCCGATAAAGCGTAAGCCTTGCCGCCTTCACCGCAGGCTGTTCTACACCTGCCAGCACACGCGCCTCGAAACCGGCATCGGTGCCCACTTTCTTCTCGTTTTCCAGACAGACAAACAGCGCCTTGTAACGCAACAGATGCGCAGGGATATGTTCCTGCTGGAAAAACAGGCGCAAGATGCGTTCCTCCTCCAGCGTGGTGCTGCACTCCCAGTACTTCTCAATCAGTTGTTCGATGTATTTACAATCCATATCTGTCTATCTCGTTAAATCTTTTTCGTATCCGGAGCCTGGCGCGGTGCAGTTCCACCTTTACCTGGTCTTCCGAAAGCTGCATTACCTCGGCAATCTGCCGGTAACTCATTTCCTCTACCTCCCGAAGATGCAACACGGTACGCTGCCTGAACGGCAACTGCCCGATAAGCTGTCTGACCAACTGTTCACGCTCGCGCTCCTCGAGGTCGGCATCGGGCACCCGTGTATCGGGAATTTCTGCGGCACGGTCCTCATCCTCGCGGCCCTCGTTGCGTATCTCCGAACGCCGAAGACTGTCGATGGCCATGTTGCGGGCTGCCGTCCAGCAGAAAGCCTCGGCTTCCTCACGGTGCTGCCAGTCGTCCTGCTTGCGCCAAGCCTTCACCAGCGTTTCCTGCACGATATCCTCCGCTTCCTCGCGGTTCATCGTCATGCGCAGGGCCAGCCTGTAGAGCTTGTCCTTCAGGGGCAGAATATGTTCGCGGAAACTTATTTTCTGCATGCCCTTTATAAGTAAAACGGACGGGGATAGCAAAAGTTACACCCGTCCGCCGATTTTTTTATTTTTTTATCACTGTACCTCCGCCGCGGCCCAGTTCCTCGGCTGCGGTGATGATAACCTTTTCCACGCCTCCGGCTACTGCAGCCAGCGCATTCTCGAGCTTGGGAATCATGCCCCCACCGATGATGCCCTGCTGTACGTACTGGCGGAAGAGCTCGGGCGTGATGACCGGAATCACACTGTCGTCATCGTTCTCGTCCATGAGCACACCCTTCTTCTCGAAGCAGTAGACCAGCGTCACATCGAAGTGAGATGCCAGGGCCAGCGCCGTCTCTCCGGCGATGGTATCGGCATTGGTATTGAGCATGTGTCCGGCACCGTCGTGCGTCAACGGAGCCATCACAGGTACGGCACCCTGACCGAGCAGATGGCAAAGTACACCGGCATCTACGCGCTGCACATCGCCCACAAAACCGTAATCAACATCTTTAACGGGACGTTTCACCGAGCGGATGACATCCATGTCAGCTCCTGTAAGACCGATGGCTTTCACACCTGCTGCCTGCAAACCTGCCACAATATTCTTGTTCACAAGTCCACCATACACCATAGTCACCACTTCCAGCATATCCTTATCTGTCACGCGGCGGCCGTTCACCATCTGGCTTTCGATTCCCAGGCGGGCTGCTAGCGCTGTAGCCGAGCGTCCCCCCCCATGCACCAGGACACACAGTCCGTCCATGTGTGCAAAATCATCAAGCAGGCGCTTCAACGAATTAGGATTCTCCACAATCTTGCCGCCCACCTTCACTATCGTCAGTTTCTCTTTCATCGTCATAATTTGCTGTCCGGAGCAACCGTGCCGGCGCGAGTGGCAGACACGGTTCTCCGGCTGTGTTCTGTTATTATTCCAAATACGTATATCCGTACAGACCCGAACGGTAATTGGCCAGGAACTCCTTACCTTCCTCGAGCGAGATACGTCCCTCTTTTACCGACTTCGTAACCCACGTCTCGAGCGTACGCACCAGCTTCTTCGGATTATACTGCACATAGTCCAGCACCTCGGCCACCGTCTCGCCGTCGATTACCTGATCGATACTGTAGCCCTTGTCCGTTACCGACACGTGCACGGCATTGGTATCGCCGAAGAGGTTGTGCATGTCGCCCAGGATTTCCTGATATGCCCCCACGAGGAACACCCCGATGTAGTACGATTCCTTCGCCTTGATGGTATGCACCGGCAAATCGTGCGACACGCTGCGCGACGAAGCAAAGTTGGCAATCTTACCGTCAGAATCGCAGGTGATGTCCTGCAGCGTAGCCGTGCGGTCCGGCCGTTCGTCCAGGCGCTGGATAGGCATGATAGGGAAAATCTGGTCGATAGCCCAAGAGTCTGGCAGCGACTGGAACAGCGAGAAGTTACAGAAATATTTGTCGGCCAGCAGCTTATCCAGCTTGCGGAACTCATCGGGCGCATGCTTCAGGCCCGAGGCAATCTGACTGATTTCACGCGTCACCGACCAGTACATACGCTCAATCTGCGCCCGCGTCTTGAGGTCCACAATACCGTGGCTGAAGAGATCGAGCGTTTCCTCGCGAATCTGTTGTGCATCGTGCCATGCCTCGAGCATACGGCTCTGGTTCAGGTTGTCCCAGATGCCATACAGTTCGCGCACCAGTTCGTGGTCGTCCGGAGAGACCTCGAAGCTCTCGTCCATTTCAGGCAGCGAAGCCGTCTCGAGCACCTCGAAGATAAGCACCGAGTGATGCGCCGTAAGCGAGCGTCCGCTCTCGGTGATGACATTGGGATGCGGAATGCCGTTCTTGTCGCTGGCATCGACCATGATAGACACCGAATCGTTGACATACTCCTGAATGGAATAGTTCACGCTGCTCTCACTGGTAGACGAGCGCGTGCCGTCGTAATCCACTCCCAGACCGCCGCCAATGTCGACAAACTCCACGGGGAAACCCATCTGATGCAGCTGCACGTAGAACTGCGATGCCTCGCGCAACGCCGTCTTGATGCGGCGGATCTTGGTGACCTGGCTGCCGATGTGGAAATGAATCAGCTTCAGGCAATCCCTCATATCCTTCTTCTCGATAAAGTCCAGCGCCTCGAGCAGCTCGCTCGACGTCAGTCCGAACTTGCTGGCATCGCCGCCGCTTTCCTCCCACTTGCCGCTTCCCGACGAAGCCAGCTTGATGCGTATACCGATGTTGGGCCGCACGTCCAGCCTCTTGGCCATGCGTGCTATCAGCTTCAGCTCGTTGAGCTTCTCCACCACTAGGAAGATACGCTTGCCCATCTTCTGCGCGAGCAGTGCCAGCTCGATGTAACTCTCGTCCTTGTAGCCGTTGCAGATGATAAGCGAGTCCGAATCCGTGTTAATAGCGATTACCGCATGCAACTCGGGTTTGCTGCCCGCCTCCAGTCCCAGGTTGAATTTCTTTCCGTGGCTGATGATTTCCTCCACCACCGGCCGCATCTGGTTCACCTTAATGGGATAAATGATGAAGTTCTGTCCGCGGTAGCCATACTCCTGCGCCGCCTGGCAGAAGCAGTTCGAGATTTTCTCGATACGGTTGTCCAGAATATCGGGGAAACGCACCAGCATGGGCGCCGTGACATCCCTGAGCTGCAGCTCATCCACCAGTTCCTTCAAATCCACGGCCACACCGTCCTTACGGGGCGTGACCACCACATGACCTTTCTCGTTGATGCCGAAATACGACACACCCCACCCCGTGATGTTGTAGAGTTCCTCCGAGTCTTCAATACGCCATTTTCTCATTTCTCGTTACGATACACTATATATTAAAAAAGTTACAGAAATCAGTGAAAAGAATCGCCGCTCAGCAGCCGTTGCAGTTCCTGCACGGTGCGGCCTATGCCCGGCGCGTCGTCCAGCTGCGAGGCATCCAGCCTGAGGACCGACCGCTCGTAGAAAGGCCTGCGCCCGGCAAGTGCCTGTGTCACGAAGCGCAGCAGCTCATCGTCGTCCATGCCCGCCAGCAACGGCCGTCCCGAACGTGCCACCCGCAACCGTGCCAGCAGCACCGGCACCGGCACGTCCAGAAACACAGTGATGCCCGCACGGTTCATCACCTCCATATTGTCGAAGAAGCACGGCGTACCTCCGCCCGTGGCCACCACCACATCCTCGAAGCAAGCCACTTCGTGCAGCAGCCGCCGCTCAGTGCGGCGAAAACCCTCCTCGCCCCCTTCAGCAAAGAGTTGGGGCACGGTGCGGTGCATGCGTTCCTCGATGTACCAGTCCAGATCAATGAACTGAAGTCCCTCCGCCGCGGCAAAAGCCCTGCCCAGCGTCGTCTTTCCAGCCCCCATATAGCCCGTCAGGAAGATGCGCCGCGCCGTCATGCCTTGCCCTTTCTGCCGCCATAACGGCCCTTGCGCGCCTCGGCCTTGCTCTGCTGAAGCTCGATCACCTTGAAGCACGCCTCCAGATTCAGGTCGGCTGGCTCCACGTTCTCCGGAATCTTGTAGTTCTTACCCTTGCAAGCGATGTAAGGCCCGTAGCGACCGTTCAGTACCTGCACATCAGGATTCTCTGGGAAAATCTTGATGACTTTCTTTTCTTCCTCACGACGGCGCTCCTCCACAAGAGTCGCAGCCTGTTCAGCCGTAATAAGTAACGGGTCCAATTCTGCCGGAACCGAAACATACAGGCCATTACAATGTACATAAGGACCGAAACGACCACGCCCCACCGTAAGCGGATAACCGTCCAGCTCACCCAAATCACGCGGCAAACGGAACAATTCCAATGCTTCCTCCAGCGTGATGGTTTCAATCGACTGACCTTTACGTAACTGGGCAAAGCGCGGCTTTTCATCGTCGTCGGCACTGCCTACTTGCGCCACAGGACCGTAGCGACCGATTTTCACCGAAACAGGCCGTCCCGTAGCCGGTTCGGTTCCCAGCATGCGCTCGCCCACGCGATGCTCTGTCTTCACGGCCAGTGTCTGTTCTACTTGCGGATGGAAGTCAGCATAGAAACGTTCCAGCAGCTCGGTCCACGCCATGCGTCCGCCCGCAACTTCGTCGAACTCCTTCTCCACAGCTGCCGTAAAATTATAATCCATAATACCCGGGAAATACTGCATCAGGAAATCATTGACCACTGTGCCCACGTCCGTAGGCAGCAGCTTGCCCTTCTCGGCCCCCGTGTTCTCGGTGCGGGTTTCGCGTAGCAGACTGCCGTCCTGCAGTGTAATCACACGATAGTCGCGCGGCGAGCCCGTACTGTTGCCCTTGAGCACATAGCCACGCTGCTGGATGGTGGAGATGGTAGGCGCATACGTAGACGGACGCCCGATGCCCAGCTCCTCCAGCCGGCGCACCAGTCCCGCCTCGGTATAGCGTGGTGGAGCCTGGGTGAAGCGCTGTGCGGCCATCAAGCCACGGCAAAGCAACGTCTGTCCCTGCTGTACGGCAGGCAGCAGCGCCTGCTCGGCAGCGGCGGTGTCGGTATCCCCGTCCGGCATCTCTTCATCGGCAGCCTCTTTATACACCCGCAAGAAACCGTCGAACACCACCACTTCACCGGTAGCCGTAAATACATCATCCAATCCGCTCACACCGATGGTCAGCGTAGTCTTCTCCAGCGCTGCATCCGCCATCTGCGAGGCCAGCGTGCGCTTCCATATCAGCTCGTACAGACGCATCTCCTGTGCCGTACCCTCCACACGCTTCAGACTCATGTCCGTAGGACGGATGGCCTCGTGCGCCTCCTGCGCCCCCCGTGTATGGGTGGTATAGCGGCGCGGATTGGCATAGCCTTCGCCCATGCGCTCGTCTATCAGGCTGCGGCACGCCCCGATGGCGATATCCGAAAGGTTCACCGAGTCCGTACGCATGTATGTGATGTAACCGTTTTCATAGAGATGCTGCGCCAGAATCATGGTCTGCGCCACGGTGAAACCCAACTTGCGGGCCGCCTCCTGCTGCAGCGTAGAAGTAGTGAAAGGTGCCGGAGGCGACTTGCGCACGGGGCGCGTCACCACATCGGTCACCGTGAAGGCAGCATCGCGGCAGCGTTCCAGCAACTGCACGGCCTGTTCCTCGGTACGGGGGCGCCCGGCCGATACCGCACGCAGACGCGCCCCGCCGGCATCCTCCAGCAGTGCCGTCACCCGGTAGGCCGACTCGGTGACGAAGGCGGCAATCTCCCGCTCGCGCTCCACAATGAGGCGCACGGCTACCGACTGCACCCTGCCCGCCGACAGCGCCGGCTTGACCTTGCGCCACAGCACGGGCGAAAGCTCGAAGCCCACAATGCGGTCGAGCACGCGGCGTGCCTGCTGTGCATTCACCAGGTTGATATCTATGCTGCGCGGCCGCTCTATGGCCGCCATGATGGCCGGTCGGGTAATTTCGTGAAAAACAATGCGGCTGGTATGCGCTGCCTCCAGACCCAGCACCTCAAAAAGATGCCAGGCAATGGCTTCCCCTTCACGGTCTTCATCGGAAGCCAGCCACACACGTTCTGCCTGAGCCGCTTCGGCAGCCAGCTCTTCCACCAGTTTTTTCTTTTCCTTCGGAATTTCGTATACCGGCTTGAAACCGTGTGCTACATCTATACTGAAATCCTTTTTCTTGAGGTCGCGTATGTGTCCGTAGCTGGACAGTACCTTGTATTCATCCCCCAGAAACTTGCCGATGGTCTTGGCCTTGGCGGGGGACTCAACGATTACCAAATTTTTCTGCATAATCCGCTTTGTCCGTTTATGATTTTGGGACAAATGTAAAAAAAAAGCAGAAGCATACCTATATAGTAAGGTAGGTTTCTGCTTTTTTTTCTTAAAAATATCTTATGTAATCGTTAAAAACGAATACTTACTCCTGCTGCAGCATGAAATAATTGTGAAGGATAGCCACTTTCTGTAACATATTCTTTATTCAATAAGTTATTACAACGAGCAAAAACTGTCAATCTATTGAATAACAAGTACTCAGCTCCGACATACAAATTATTGACAGGGTCAGTTTTTCCTAAACCTTCCTTCGTCAAATCCTTTCTGCCTTCATACTGATAACCGGCATTAATATATAAGCCTTCAAAAACCTTAGCTCTAGCATGAAAATCAAGGGTAAACTGTGGTTTTAGCAATAGCGATGCATCATTTCCTTCCTCACAATTCCAACTATAATATACACCCTTCAATCCAAAATCAAACCAGTCCTTATAACCATAAGCAATACTCAGCCCCCCATAACCTACTTTGGTTTTCTCTTGAAGCAGGTTAGTATAATAATAGCCTCGATCTTCAAATGGCATTGAGAACAATTCATTCTTCGTAATACGATAACCTCCGAATAGTTCAAAGCTCAAATTACTCACTGGAGAGGCCTTCAAACCTAACTTAGCATCTACTGGTGTATAAGAAGAGCGTAACTGTTCATTCTGATTCCAATACGGAGACACATTATTTAAAGTTCGGAAATCATTCAAGCGTGTACCTCCTTCAGCATTTAAATATAATACATAGCTATCCGAGAATATATATTCCAAACTTACATCTGGCGAAATATTTACACCACTTCCGTTTGCAGTCTGCCAGTCGACATTCGCTCCCAAACGAATCTTATAATCATCCGACTGCAAAGTATAATATGGATTCAGCTTCAACAATGTATAATCCTTAAAGGCAGCAGCATCGTACATCAGATTATCCATTGAAAAGGCAATTCCTACTTTCTGATCATTATTCAAATTTCCCCATACATTTCCTAAAGTATGAACAATATTCTCACCTCCTTTTTCCAAAACAGGGAAATCATATTTTCTGTCAAACAAACGGAATCCTGTCTGAACAGAAAACTGTAAAGGCAAATCCTCATTCAATGAAGACATACCAATATAGCCTTCGCCCAATGTATAATGTTGTCTGTTATAACCCGTATAATTTTCATCACACATATAATTGAATACCTGCGAAGCAAAAGAGCCGCCAACACCCAAAGAAACAGCATTAAATTTATGCTTATAATCCAGCGAGGCATCTGTCCGGTAAAAACGAGCATTCCAATCCTTTTCCCCATAATAAGAAGGCATTGAGCCATTTAACCCATACGAAGAAGCCATGACTTTCAGTCTGTCTTTCTCAGAAATATCCCACAAATAACTGCCCTTTACATCCAAATTGCCTTTTGTTCCATAGCCGGCACGAAAATATCCTCTAGGAGTCTTTCCCTGTTTCCACTCACGCGCCATCGGTTTCATCGCAACATCCTCCCAACCTGTAACTAAATGAGTAGTAGTAGCATAATCTATAAGTTTCTTTTCCACCGCAGGTTCCTCCATTCTGGGGAGTACATTAATTTTCGATGCATCCATCACCTCCGGATTAAACTGGTTTTCCACCACCATCGTCCGGTTCAAGGTCGAGTCATTGGAGTTTTGCTGAGCATATGCACCTGGAATCACACCGAGTCCCGAACATGCACAAGCCATAATAATATATCTTTTCATCTTATTTTACACTATTAAGTTTAGCCAATCGAGTTTCTATCATTTCCGCAATATCATCATCTGCATGATAATTCTGCTGCAAAGAAAGCAAGTATTGTTTTGCATCAAGCTTTCTTCCCAGTTTAACATATACATCCGAAAGCAATACAAATCCTCGTGCCAGCCAATAAGCATGTGGAGTACTTACTTCTATATATTCAAGGATAACCTTTTCCGATTTTTGGGTTTCGCCCATATCGAAATAAGTCTGAGCTACCCGATACTTAGCCTCAGCACCATATACATTTCGGGTATCAGCCGACAAAGCTATCCAATCTTGCAAGGCAGCTTCCTGTTTGCCTGTTTCCATATATGATTTTGCACGATAATAACGAGCTTCATTTTCAACCTCCGGAGAGACTTTTGCATCGGCCAGCAATGCCGAAGCAGCCCATATTACCTCTTCATGATTTACAGCCATATAGGCACTTCTCAAAGCACCTGTTTCTGCCTGTCTGCGCTCTTCCGGCGAAGTTACCTTCACAATCAACTGTTTGTATATTTCAAGAGCCTTATCATATTGCTTTTGAGAATAGCTCATCACAGCGCACATAAGCATTGCATCCGATGAATACTTATTATTCGGATAAGCCATTACTTTTTCCAAATAAGCCATGGCCTCATTATATTCCTTCTTATTATAATGAATCAATCCCAGGTAATAATTGGCATTCAAGCTGAAAGCACCCTCAGGGAAGCTCTGCAAATAACGTGTAAAGCTAGTCTGTGCCTCAGCGATATTCCCTTTCATATATACTCGTTCGGCAGCAACATATGTCAATGAATCACGTTCATTCACATCAAAATTAGCACCACCCGGAATTGAAGAAGCAAAAGCCATATAATCGTCCACCTTATTCAAGTCAATATAAATAGACTTCAAATCACGCTGAGCCATTCGTGCCTCTTCACTTCCCGGATAGCGGCTTATCACCTGTTTATAAGCAGCAATAGCTTCTGTATACTTATCGTTCTGATAATACAGCAAGCCTATTTCGTTTGCCGCAACTCTTGCCATCGGGCTTTCCGGATAACGCTCTACCAATAATTTATATCGATTTATAGCATTTACATTATCCTCCATCTGTACAAAGGCTCTACCCTGCTCATACAATGCATCGTCTACATACTGCGAATTGGCATATTTGCTCAGCAACTGATTCAGTGTTTCAATCTTTCCACTATAATTCCGCTGCAATCCTTTTACAAAAGCCTCCTGATACAATGCATAATCAGCCTGAGCCGGATCTGTTTCGGATGCTCTCGCATATAATTGACGTGCATCCTCAAAACGGCGTGCGTAAAAACAACAGTCCCCCATTCGGTTATAAGCATCTGCCTGAACAGCTGGCTGGTTTACACTTCCTTTATCTGTACAACGCGTAAACCAAGTCAACGCTGTACTATACTGTTTCTGTTTGAATGCCGTATAGCCTAAATTATAAAGAGCTAATGCATACTCCGGTACATTTTTATTCGGAGCAAATTCCAGATATTGCCGGAAATCGGCTGTAGCCTGCTGATATTGTTCGAGCCTGTATTTTGATTCTCCACGCCAATAATAAGCATCCGCCTTCGTCTGTACGTTAAAGCTTCCAAGACGTAAAGACTGTGAGAAGTAATCGATTGCATTCTCAAACGCTGCGTTTGCAAAAGCCTGTACACCCAAACGGAACAAGATTTTCTGCTTAGCTTCCAAAATTCTCGGGCCAGGCTGACTGATTTTTGCAATAGACTTCAAAGCAGCATCATAGCTGCGTGTATTCATATATACTTCTACCAGATAATCATTTACCTTCTCCACATAACGCGAGTTTGGAAAATCGTTTAAGAAACGTTCAAAAACAGTTACCGATTCAGCAAAAGGAGAATAGGAAGTTTCATGAATACAAAGCGCATAGTTATAAAGAGCCTGTTCCTGAATATATTTATCATACGTCATAGTAGAAGCCTGTTCAAAAGCCATACGAGCCTGATTACGTGTTTTGAGCTGTAAATAGGCAAGTCCCATGTGAAGATACGCATTCTGACTCATTGCATCCTTAGTAGAAGCAGACTCACCCAAAACCTGAGCCGCCTTTGAATATACCCCTGTATAATAATAGCTCATACCTAACTGATAAAGAGCTTTTCTTTGAGGGAAGTCAACAGCCATCCGATACTTTTCCAACGGTTGTACTGCTGCCGCGTAATCTCCTTTTCCAAAACAAGCCTGCCCATAAATACGTTGCATTTCGGATGTATTCTTATGTTGAGGATATTGCTTCAAATATTGTGCTGCTATATTTTGAGCCTTATCATATGCCTGCTGAATCAAATAAATATCACCGATATAATAGGGTACGATTTCTGCATAATTCGGATCCGACTGCAAAGAAACAAAAGCATCAAGTGCACTACCGTAACGCTTTTCTGTATAATCAATATATCCCAACTGATAAACTGCTTCCTCTCTGTATTTAGGACTTACAGCTTTTAATGTCCGGAACCATACTGCAGCTTCATCTAAATTTCCGGTCTGCATACAGGCATTACCCATACGCATCACACAGTCATCTCTTTCTGTATCCGGCAAAGCCTCCAGATCGCATCCCTTAAAAGTTGCCAAAGCTTCAGCATATTTTCCCTCGTAGAAATAAGCAGAAGCAATCAAAGACAACACTCTGTTAGTATAACGCGAATCTGGGTATTTCTCCAGATAAGCATTCAACTTCTCAATGCAATCTGGCTCTTTAAGTTCATAAGCTGTACAAACCAACATATAATCAGCCTCAGCCATAAAAACAGTCTGAGGATTCTCTGCCATATATTTCGATAAAGTCTGACGGGCAGCAGCAAAATCCTGACGCAGGAACAACTGCCTTCCATCTTCATAAAGACGGTTCACACCGGTCAGAGGCTCTGTCTGCTGTGCAGCAAGCACCACAGGCATTGCACATGCCAACCCCACAAACCATACATGTTTCTTTCTTTTCATATTCTAGAAATGTTAATAATTTAGTCGTTATAATGCTTAAGAAAATATTCTATACCCATTCTGACAGAATTCAAACCGAATTCTTCCGGCTTAATCTGATTCAGTGGCATCCAGAAACAAGCAGCTACATCATCCATTGCGGTAATATAGTCCTCATTACTTACTTTACACAAAAAGAACTGATCCAGAGTATGTACCAAAAAGCCCGAGTATAAATATGTATTCGGCAAAGAAAATTGATAAACAGCCTCTGTAACCGTCAGCCCCGTTTCTTCCCTCACTTCACGGGCTACACCTTCTTCCCCTGTTTCAAACATATCAATAAATCCGCCAGGCAAATCCAATGTATCCTTTGCCGGTTCTTTTGCTCTGCGGCAAACTAAAAGCTCGCCTTTTCTATTTACGATAAAAGCCACCGTTGCAGCACTGGGATTGAAGTAATAAGTAAAACCACAATCCTCGCAATACTTCGATTTTGCATTATGCACAATAAAGTGTGAAGAGCCACATTTAGGGCAGTATTTAAATAATTCTAAAGGATGCATGCTTGTTCATTTTTATTACAGCCACAAATATACAGTAAATGAACTAGAAAACATGGCATTAATAACAAGAATCCAACATATACTTTCCTAAAAAACAACAGAATGCATAATGATTTTGTTCAGAGCATATAAGAATATAGAAAAAAATAGTCAAAGCAAACCGTCAGACACCTCAATAAGCAATCAAGTGAAATTGTTTTCATATTAAAAAGAGGAAGAATCCTATGGTGCTTACAAAAAAAAATAAAAAAACAGAGAGATAAAACAATAATAATAAAAACTATTTCTATATTTGCTTACATTTTGATAAAAAAGACAACAAAAAACGGATTTATGGAAAAAATTGATAATCTAGACAAGCAAATTTTGGAAATAATCTCCCAAAATGCCCGCATCCCGTTTAAGGATGTAGCTGCCGAATGTGGCGTTTCTCGTGCTGCCATCCACCAACGTGTTCAACGTTTGATTGATTTAGGAGTCATTATCGGTTCCGGTTATCACGTTAATCCCAAAAGTTTAGGATATAGTACTTGTACCTACGTGGGAATCAAATTGGAACGTGGTTCCATGTACAAAAGCGTAGTTGCTGAGTTAGAGAAAATTCCTGAAATAGTAGAATGCCATTTCACTACAGGACCATATACCATGCTTACTAAATTATACTCTACAGACAACGAGCATCTAATGGAGTTACTGAATTCTAAGATTCAGGAAATTCCAGGAGTTACAGCTACCGAAACACTGATTTCGCTAGAGCAAAGCATTAAGAAAGAAATTCCAATTCGCAACGACAGAAAATAATGGAGTGGTTGGCTACATACCACATAGGCGGATTACTCATCGGTATTTGTACATTCCTTATTATTGGCTTCTTTCATCCAGTTGTAGTTAAAGCCGAATACTATTGGGGAACCCGATGCTGGTGGATTTTCCTTTTATTGGGAATATTAGGTGTTATCGGTTCGGTTATTATTACCGATTTATTGATATCATCTTTACTTGGTGTCTTTTCTTTTTCTTCTTTCTGGACTATCAAAGAGTTGTTCGAACAAAAAGAACGAGTAAAAAAAGGATGGTTTCCTATGAATCCTAAACGAAGAAATGAATATAAATAAAAAACAGTCCTGCTTTTTCATGAGCAGGACTGTTTTTTATTTATATCAACCAATTTACTCATCCGGGCAATATTCCTGCAATGGAAGTTCACCATTCATAGCTCCCAATGCATTCATGGCCAATGCCCCCATTTCATCTTCACCCGGAATCACTACAAAATGAGCCAGATGCTCTACCCAGTTTCTCAATAATCCTACACAATAATCACTATGTGCTATTCCTCCTGTTACAAGAATAGCATCCGTATGACCATGCAAGGCTACATGCATAGCTCCCACCTGCTTGGCCACCGTATACATCATACTCTCCAGCACCAGTTTATGCTTCTTCTCACCAGCATGCGCCCAGCGCACAATCGTCGGAACATCTGTCGTACCCAAATGAGCCATCAGTCCCCCTTTTCCATTCAGCATCTTCCGAATTTCCATATAAGAATATTTGCCGCTAAAACAAAGGTCTACCAACTGCCGGGCAGGTATTGTTCCTGCACGCTCCGGACTAAACGGTCCCTCACCATTCAAGGCATTATTCACATCAATTACACGTCCATAATGATGAGCACTTACAGAGATACCACCTCCCAAATGAACAACAATAATATTCAAGTCCTCATAACGTTTTTGTATGCGCGCAGCATAACGCCGGGACACAGCACGGCTGTTCAAGGCATGAAATATAGAGATACGTGGAATCTCAGGAATTCCTGTCAATCTGGCCACATCCTGTAACTCATCCGTAACTACAGGGTCCGCAATAAACGAAGGGCAACCAATACGCTGAGCTATATCATCCGCAATTAAAGCTGCCAAATTCGACACATGCTCCATACTTGCATTCCATAAGTCGGATTTGATTCGTTCCGTTATCCGATAAACCCCTCCCGGAGTTGGCTTCAGTAACCCTCCACGTGCTATTATCACATCAAAATCAAGCGGAATATTCTCTTTTTGTAAGGTACTATAGACATGCTGCTTACGATACTCCAATTGCTCGTTCACACGAGAGAACTGTGCCAGTTCAGCCAACGGATGATATACACTTTCTGCCCAAACAGGATTCATACCATCATATAAAGCCAACTTAGTTGAAGTAGACCCAGGATTGATTACAAATATTTTCATACTATTCATTTAAAAGTTAACCACCAGCCAGACAAGCCAGTGCAAGACTATAATATTTAGAATTACCGGAATCGCTTCTAGAAGGTACTACTACCGGTGCTATTGTCCCCGTAAGCATTCCGGCCATATTGGCATCACCAAAAAGAGACAATGTTTTATAAAATGTATTCCCAGATTCGATATTCGGGAAAATCAGCAAATCAGCATTTCCAATAACAGGAGATGACAATCCTTTAATATCTCCACTATGCGCATCACAAGCAGTCTTGGCATCCATAGGGCCATCCATAAACACGGTACCAAAAAGCCCCTTTCCTGCTTCCTCCTTAAGTGATACATAACTCAATGTATGCGGAAATTTTTCATTGACCTTCTCACTACAATGTATTAGCGCAATACGTGGCTCATGCCGTCCAAATCTACGGCATATCTCCACATCATTCTTTATCATCGCCCGATACTGCTCTAACGTAGGACGGGGAATTACAGCTGCATCCGAAAAAAACAACAATTTATTATACAAGGGAATCTGAGCTACAGCCAAATGACTCAAGACACCTCCAGAAGGAAGAAGTCCCTTTTCCTTATTCAAAACAGCTCTCAATAAATTATCCGTATTAATAAGACCTTTCATCAGGATGTCAGCTTCCCCAGTGCGTACCAAATCAACAGCCAGTACTGCCGCTGCATCAGGGGTAGCAGCCTCATAAACCTTTACATAATCCGGCGAAGCCATGTGTATATGCCATGCCACATCATAGTGCGGTGCATCTGTTACCAATAAAAATTCAGCTATTTCTTCTCGCAAGGCACGAATAATAACATATTCCGTATGAGGGTCATTCGGACAAACCACAGCTACTCTTCTACGTATAGGTCGGCTACGTAAATGTTGCGTAAGCTGCGTAAAATTTCTGATTGTGTCCATATGCTTAGATTTTTGACAAATATGGAAAATAAATCTGGATTTATCTCTATATTTGCTTGGTTTCTAATAATATTTTAACGTATGAATAATTCTTATAACTATGATATAAATGCATCCTACAATGCACTGCACAAATCATTTCCCAACTACAAATCACAGCCGGTTATCGGTATAACAGCCAACTACTCGGATGGTGTCTGCTCACTGGCGCCAGGTTATTACCAATCTATCTTGAAAGCTGGAGGAACGCCTTTTATCATCCCGCCTTTCGAAGACACTCAAGCATTGCTTACCGTTCTCAATCACGTAGACGGTATCCTATTAAGTGGAGGCGCTGATATTAATCCCTTATTCCTTAACGAAGACCCTATACAAGAGCTACACGGCATCAACCCATATCGCGACCGTCAGGAGTTGCTTCTTGTCAAACTGGCCGCCAACCGGCAAATCCCCTTGTTAGGAATCTGCCGTGGCATTCAAATTATGAATGCCGCTTTAGGAGGGACTTTATACCAAGATATTTATTCACAACATTCTTCTAAGTGTATAAAACACAGCCAGGATTTAGAACGCTCTTTTGCTTCACACAAAATAGGATTAACAGCAGGTTCGCTATTGGAGAAATTGTTTCACACCACATCCTTACCTGTTAATTCCTTCCACCATCAGGCCATCAAAGAACCGGCTCCAGGTTTTAGCGTAAGTGCCCGCTCGGCCGATGGCATTATCGAAGCTATCGAAAGCAGTGAATATAAATCCATGCTTGGTGTACAATGGCATCCCGAGTGCTTCACGTTGGCAGACAATCCTGCCATGATGCCTCTCTTCGACTGGCTCATACAGGAAGCGGCCTCTTTTCAGGCAGCTAAACGACTCCACCAGCGCATTCTCACACTGGATTCCCACTGCGACACCCCCATGTTCTTCAGCCAGCAGATAAACTTTGCCAGCCGAGACCCACGCATAAAAGTAGATTTGCATAAAATGACCGAAGGGCATCAGGATGCAACCATCATGGTTGCCTATCTCGAACAAAAAGAGCGTACCGACGAAGCTTTGTTGGCAGCTACAGCAAAAGCAGACCGAATACTGAATCAAATCGAGGAAATGGTTGCCGCCAACTGTACCACAATGGACATTGCTTATACCCCCGCCGACCTTTACAAATTAAAACATCAAGGGAAAAAGGCAATTATGCTAGGCATTGAAAACGGATATGCCATCGGCAAAGACATACGTAATGTAGCTCGGTTCCGTAAACGGGGAGTTGTATACATGACCTTATGCCATAACGGGAATAATGACATCTGTGGTTCCGCTCGCTATAACGACCAAAATCTGGGAGTAAGTCCTTTCGGCGAACAGGTAATTCAAGAGATGAACCGTACCGGTATGCTTGTAGATATTTCTCATGCTGGCGAAAACAGCTTTTACGATGCACTGGCTATCAGTCGCCAACCTATAGTAGCCTCACATTCCTCATGCCGTGCTTTATGTAATCACCCGCGAAACCTTACCGACGAACAGCTAAAAGCATTGGCCGATAAAGGTGGCGTTGCACAAGTATGTCTCTATAGCGGTTTCTTGCGTGCAGACGGACAGGCTACTATTCTTGATGCCATCGAACATTTAAACCATATGGTCAATATTATGGGTATAGAACATGTAGGCATTGGAACCGACTTCGATGGTGATGGAGGTATTATTGGCTGCGATTCTTCATCCGAACTTATTAATCTTACCCGCCGCTTGCTCAAAGAACGTTACAGTGAAGAGGATATACGCCTGATTTGGGGTGAAAATTTTCTTCGTGTTATGACAGAAATACAAAATAGAGCTTTATAACATTTTAC
The DNA here is from genome assembly GCA_900556845.1 of uncultured Bacteroides sp. Classification (GTDB taxonomy): domain Bacteria; phylum Bacteroidota; class Bacteroidia; order Bacteroidales; family Bacteroidaceae; genus Phocaeicola. The sequence continues at coordinate 73,344 of USQO01000001.1, forward strand.
AAAAAAACGTACGAATCGGAGAAAACTCTTCTTCGTACGTTTTTGCACTACTTATTTACACTTTTTACAGTTCAATCTTCAGGTTTCCAAAAACAGGTGTAACTTCCAATGCTTTACAATAATCCCCCCAAGCTATTTCCGGATAATCCCAACGATTATTCACATATAATATTAATGCTTCTCCTTGCGGCTTATTCAACCGGCAAGCCACTTCGCTTCCAGCGGAACGAATTGCCAAAGAAGATTCTCCAACTCCATCCTGTAGCATATAGTAAAGAATATTCTCCTTCATCGCTTTAGCGGCATTCGTCAATGGAGCTTTAGAAACCGCCCCAGCATCAGCAAAATAATAATAATTGTATGTATCCAAAGCCCAAGGCTGTTTTGGTTCTTCACCATAGGCTACCTGCCTTAAGTTATAAAGTGCAACTTTACCCACATTTCCTGACATGCTTTCTGCAGGATAACAACTCCAATAACCAGTACGTTTCCATGACAATGTTTGTAATGCATCCGATAAATGGAATTTCAAACCTGCTTCCCGCAGCCAGCCATTAGGTTCGCCTGTTGTTTTATATGAAAAATACATTTCTCCTTTAGGAGTAATTCGAACCTCCACTTCAAATTCAGGTGATATGGAAACAGACGCAGCCTTAACATACTCCCCGCATATGGTAACATAAACATTCTCACCACGCTGCTGATAATTAAAGTTTTTCAACTTCCAGTCCGAATCTGCCACAATATAGTTGGGGGCTTTTTCACGAACCTCAGGCCCTGTTTTGTGACTTACATTCAAATCCAAGTTCAAAAACGGTCCACGCTCTATCACGACTTTACCACGAGAAACAGCTTTCTCTATCAATCCATTCTGTTTATTAAATGGTATAGTAAAGTGTGTACCATATACAACTAATCGGTTTTCATCTTCCTTTATCTTCAATGGAGTAGCTGTTGAATTTACTTTAGTCCAAGTCGAATCTGAAACCCGGCCTAAAGTAATACACTCCTTATCGATCAGTTCATTGGTTTGAGTTAAAAACTCTACTAAGATTTCATCACCAGAGTTCCAATTATGCGAAGGCAAAGAAAGTATTCCTTTTTTATGGGGTTCTACTGAAGGGGAATCTATCATTTGCTGCTTTCCATTTACAGTCAGACGTACCCGAATTTCATTCAAGTTAGTATGGTCAAAACGATTATAAACAACCAAAGAAAGTGGTAACCCCGAAGTAAAATCATTTACTTGCGTCTGTTCTAGACGTACTGGAGAATAAGCTTTTTTAGTGCCCCAGAACTCTGGTTTTTCACGTCTCCACACATCAACAATACCCCATTCTCCATAGCCAACACAATTTCCACGAAAACCTTCAGGCTTAGCTGTATGCGCAAATTCTATCCAATATGGTGAACCTTTCTTAGGGACAGGAAGCATAAAAGTCTCATCAATATATCCCCAAATAGCACCACCTAATCCACCATTTGAGGCAAAAAGCTTACTCCACATTTTATCCAAAGATATTCCCCAAAATTCACGGATATTCGGATCATCCTGTAATGTAGAATAAGTGTAGCAAGGCACATGAGCCCACTCATCAAACAAAGCAGGCTTATCTTTATGCTCAAAACCAAAAGTCTGGGTACCCAATTGATGCAAATTACCATCACAACCAGGATAATGCATACTTACAATATCATACACTTGTTTACCCTCTGGTACATAACCTGGATAGCTAAATACAGCAGGGCGGGTACGGTCTGTCAGTTTTACCCAATCGTATGATTTCTGAAAGTTTATTCCATATTGAGACTCATTGCCTACCGACCAAAACAAGATGGAAGAATGCGAGCGGAAAGAATGCACCATTTCCTGCAACTGATTTAAATAACGTTCCGTAAAAGCAGAATCATTTTGAGAAGCAGCCGGAGCGTAATTTTTCTGACGATGCGTATTAACAAAACAAATTGCAGTTTCACATTCAACATATAAGCCAACCCGGTCACAATAGTTCAGAAAACGTTCCGTTGGTGGATAATGCGAGGTACGAACAAAATTCATATTTGCCTGTTTAAAAAGAACTGCATCCAAACTATCCAGTTCGGCTGTAGTAGTACGTCCTAACGTTGGATGCATATCATGACGGCAAGCCCCACGCAGTTTTACAGGTTTTCCGTTTACCAACATTTCCTTACCTCTAATCTCAACTTTACGGAATCCTATTTCACGACTGAAGCTATAATCATCCTTACCATCAACATACACTTCAATACGATATAAATTGGGATGTTCCGCATCCCATAATTGAGGTTTAGAAATTTGAAAACGATTTTCACCTGTACCAGCATTCATCGACTGCCTTGCATTTGTCAAATGCACTTCTTTTCCTTGAGGATCGAACAACTTAAATTGAATATCCGCAGAACGAGTCAGTTTATATCCTATCCGTAATTCACCATTTTGAAATAGAGAATCGGGTTGTGCCTCTACAAAAAAGTTTTCCAAATGCGTCTCTGGAAGTGCATATAACACAACATCCCGCAATATACCACCAATTGGATGGTGAGCATAACCAGAAGCATAAGAAATGTCATCTATCCTGTCAGTAACCTCCAGACGAATTTCATTCTTTTTCCCAGTTTTCACAAGCGACGTAATATCAGATTCCCAGCGTGTAAAACCTCCGAAATGTTCCGTAACAAGCTGATTATTCACCCAAAGACGAGCATAAGAATAAACTCCATCAAAACGCAAAATCACACGTTTGCCTTGAAAATCTGCAGGAACAGTAACAAATTTACGATAAGTAACAGGTTTATCATGCTCAATAGCATATCCTTGCATCGCTAGTTCCCCAGGAACAGCCACTTTCTCCCATTTAGACTTATTGTCAAAACGAAAATCCCAGGTTCCATTCAACAAAATACACTCGTCTTTTATTCCGCTAACTTCTTGTGGAAGCGTACGTTCAATAACTTCAGCATATGATACTCCGCAAGAAAAGCAAGTCACAAAAGCTGAAGCAAATACCCACTTTTTCAAATCTATAATCATATAAATACTCTATTGATATTTATAACAATAAAAAAATTAAAGAACCAATAACACCGTATTAGTTACGATTAAACATTTCCAAAGCTTGATAAAATGCCTGTATATTTTCCTCTGGAACCCCTGGAGGCATATCACACCCAGAAGAAAGCACAAAGTTGGAATAAGAAGCCGTTTTATTCAGTAAGTCCAAAGTCTTTTCGTAAACATCAGATGCCTCTGCTTGCTTTAAAACTCCCACAGGATCCAAATTTCCCATCACCCAAACATCAGATGGACATTGCTGAAGCGTAGCAACCATATCAACGGCATTACCAAAATGAAGTGCCATCGCACCAGACTGAATCATGGCATTTGTACATTGTCCAGTATTACCACAATTATGCAAAATAACAGCAAAATCTTCGTCTTGCAATTCATCTACTATTCGCTTGACAAAAGCTGTAGAATAAGTGGAACAATCTTCATCAGATAATAATCCTGCTGCAGGTTCAGCCATAAAGACACCGCTAACCCCAATTTCTTTCAGTCTACGGCAATATGCCAACAAAAAGGTTGTACATTTCTCCAACAACTGCAAAATCGTATCTGGTTCAATATAAATAGCAACCATAATCTCTGACATATCATAAAGACGCCCAGCCAAAGAAAATGGTCCAATGCAACCTGACAAAACCGGACGGTCCTGAAAATATGCAACTGCACGCTGGTTCGCTTTCAGATATTCAGGTAAACGTCCAGCTGTCAAATCCGGCACTTTTAAATTAGATACAGAAGCTTCATCCGCAACCAAACGCTCTATCACATGAGGAACTTCATTCTCCGGGAAATTTATTTTTGCTCCAAAAGCTTCGGCCTCCACAGTTAAATCCATAATCACTGTACATGCAGCCATGTTATAGCGTTCAACGACTGCCCGAATAGCTTCGAAATGTATATCCCCATCAGTTACAGCATCTATTACACGTTTACCAATATATTCTATACCCGGATGCGTCATAATGGGCATAGCAATCCGCTTTTGTGTACTACCTAAATAAGATTTTAAATTCATATCTTATACTTTTTTCCCTTTTAACATGTCAATTGATTCAAAATCTCTACTAATTCCTGCGGCCCATCAGTATAATAATCAGCCCCTATCTTTTTAGCAAAATCAGCTGTAACCGGAGCTCCTCCAATAAAAGTTATGACATGAGGAAAATTAGATTTAATAGCTGCATTAATTTGCTCCATATTTGTCATCGTTGTAGTCAATAAAGCCGACATTCCAACATAAGCATCAGGATGCTGACGTATTACATCTAAGAAAGTATCCTTTTTGACATCCACCCCTAAATCAATAACTTCATAACCATTTCCTTCTACCATCATACAAACCAAATTCTTGCCAATATCGTGCAAGTCACCTTCTACGGTTCCAATAATAAATTTGCCCCGACGTTGCACCGTACCATCATTAAAATAAGGTTTTAAATGTTTCATCGCAGCCCCCATCGCTTTAGCACTCATCAGTACCTGCGGAACAAAAACTTGGTTGGCCTTAAATTTCACACCAATTCTTTCCATACCCACAATTAACCCTTTAGTCAAAATATCAGAAGGGCTAATATTTTCTTGAAGTGCCTGAAGCGTTAATTCTTCTGCACCTGGCATTCCTTTCATTTTAGGTGGAAATGGAGTAGCTTGATTAATTTTACCATATTCCACACACACTGCAATTTGTTCTAATAGTTCCATATAGAAATAGATTTATATTTACCAAAACAGATAATAAATACAGCCTAACACAAGGCAAATAATACCACTTAAAATTTTAAAAAGAGCTGTAGTCCGAAACATCTTACGGTCTGTACTCAACATCGTCTTCTCTTCTTTTGAGTCAGAGAACCAACCAAACAGAAGCATTGTCAAAACACAAAGCAAAAAGACATAGCCCATGCGATCCAAGAATGACACTTCCGGCAGGAAACAACGCATCAAAAAAGAAAAAACAAAAGTTCCTATCGCAGCAGCCAAAGCCCCATTTGCATTCGCCTTTTTCCAAAAAAATCCCATCAGGAAAATACATAAAGCTCCAGGACTAACAAAACCAGTAAATTCCTGAATAAACTGAAAAGCCTGATCCAAGTTACCCAACAAAGGAGCTATTACTACCGCCAAGACCAAACTGAACAGTCCAAACAAGCGTCCTACTTTAACCAGCTTCTGTTCTGCAAGTTCCTTTTTTACATACACCCGATATATATCCATTGTAAAAATAGTGGATATACTATTGACCATTGAAGCAAGCGAACTTACCACAGCAGCAACTAATGCTGCAAAAGCAACCCCTCGAATACCAGAAGGAACAAAATTCTGCATTAACCAAGGGTAAGCTTCATCTGGTTTGTCAATTGGAGCTTTCAAGGCGAAAGCCACGATACCGGGAATAACCACAATAAGCGGAAGTACAAGCTTAAGCAATCCTGCAAAAGCCAACCCCAAACGTGCCTGTTCCAGATTTTTGGCTGCCAAAGCCCGTTGAATAATGTATTGATTACATCCAAAGTAATACAAAGCTGATACCCACATTCCACCAAAAATGACTCCCATTCCCGGCAAATATTTATAATTCGGATTGTCCTTCTCCAAAATCATATCAAATTTTTCTGGAACGACTTTCAGTAACTGGCTAAAGCCAGCAACAGCTCCTTCACCTTCTGAAAAATAATCCAATGCCACCCAGGTAGTCAGCAAACCTCCACCAATCAAAAACACAACCTGAATAAAGTCTGTTAAAGCAACTGCTTTCAACCCTCCATATATTGAATAAACTCCAGCAAAGAGAGCCAAAGCAACAATACTCCAACCTAAGTCAATAGCCATAATCCGATGAATAGCCAAAGCACCTAAATAGAGGATAGAAGTAAGATTGACAAAAATAAAAACAAGCAACCAAAAGAAAGCCATTACTGTTTTTACCCTATGGTCATAACGCATTTCCAAAAACTGAGGCATGGTATAAATATTAGCCTTCAAATAAACCGGAAGAAAAAACACGGCAACCACAATCAATGTTGCAGCCGCAATAAACTCATAAGATGCTATTCCCAATCCAATAGCAAATCCCGAACCAGACATACCGATAAATTGTTCGGCCGATATATTAGAAGCAATGATTGACGAACCGATAACCCACCAACTAAGCGAACGGCCCGCAAGAAAATAATCCTGCGTATCTCCATTTTTGCCTTTCTTTGAACGTCCAGCCCAAAGTCCTACAAAAAGAATCAAGCAAGCATAAGCAATAAAAATAGTATAATCCAATATTGAAAATGTTGCCATAAGCAGTCCTGATTTAGCGTGGACGTTTATCCTCTATGCCTATGGTTTCCAGCATAGCAAAAAAATTCTCCATTGGTGTATCCAGCTGTACATGATGAGTTGGTGCGCACAACCATCCTCCACCTTTTCCGATTGAATTTTTCAACCATTTATATTCATGACGAATATCTTCCGGTGTTCCCTGTGGCAAAGTAGACTGTACAGCAATTCCACCAAAGAAACACAACTGATCACCATATTTTTCCTGTAAAATTTCCGGGTCCATACATTCTGTCTGGATAGGATTCAACACATCCAAACCAATTTCTATCAAATCTGGTATAATATCATAATTACATCCGTCAGTATGATAAGCCACTTTTACATCCGGATTTATTTCCTTTATAGAACGGATAATATCTGCCATACGAGGCTTAAAGTATTCACGCCATAATTCCGGATCAATTAACAAAGAAGACTGAGATCCCATATCATCTCCTAACCAAATCATATCTACTCCACGACGTACCATCTGGCATGCCACCTCTTTATGATAATGATACGTTTCATCAAGCAAATGGTTTGTCAGTTCTGGATTCAGATAAAAATCCGTCATCAATGTATCCAGGCCACGCAATGCCCATGCAGACTCAAAGATTGTGCAATGTACCCTGCCTATAATGTAGTATTCACTGCCATACTCACGAATCAAACGTTCTACATGCTCATACAATTCAGGACGAGTGGGGTCTGGAGCCTTATAATTCATAGCTGCTTCATCATCGTCACGCAATGGGTTCTTTGCGATATTCGTATAATGCCCTTCCCCCAAAGGAGTCTGATAAGCATCAATCTTCCACTCCACTCCCCATTCATCAGTATAAGCTTCTGGTTTCAGATAATAATTAGTAAACCATCCCACTCCAACCTGCAAAGCATCTTGCCCGGTCAGAATTTCCAAATCATACCCATACCATTCTCTATGGTGAGGTTCAGAAAACATCGGAGGTAATAAAAATTCTTTTCTTAATCTATCTGCAAACTCAGGTGTAAATGTTGCCTGAAAAGGCGGACGGTCTGTTTCTTCGTGATTCAATGCACGAATTACGCGTTCTTTATGTGTCATACTAGTTATTAGTTTTAATTCTATACAAAGGTAGTATTTGCTTATTTCCCTTTTTAGGATTATTTTTGCTAAAACTGACATTATATTTGCAACCTATTTGAAATACATATCAGACCATGAAATCTATATCCATCGAAAAAGTAGTAAAACCTGTTTATTCATCATTCTGTGCTATACATTATGAGAATAAATATTTTGCGGCTCCCCTTCATATCCATCCTGAATACGAATTAATATTAATTGAAAAAGGTGAAGGACATGCTTTTGTCGGTGACCAGGTACGCCCCTTCAAAAAAGGAGATTTTATGCTGATAGGTTGTAACTTACCCCACTTATGGCTAAGTGCCGACTGTTATTACGAAAAAGACACAACACTTATATCTCAGTCTACCTATTCCCAGTTCAGTTCAGATATATTCCCAATGAATGATTCCATTGAGGAATTTAAAAATATTTGCCAACTACTGAGAAAGTCTGCACGAGGCATTCTGTTTCAGGGCGAAAAGCAAAAAGAAATCCAAGAATGCTTTAAACAGCTTCCTAATCTTAACGGCTTCAATAAACTTGTAATGCTTTATGAAATTTTACATGATTTATCTTCCTGTCCTTATATATTTCTTACGGACAAGCACTACGCTAATCCCTACATAAAAGATAAAGAAGACAATATTATCAAACGCGCCAACCAATTCATGCATTTATATTATCAAGAAGAAATAACACTCGAGCAAATAGCAGATTTCGCAGGCATGAACCCTAGTGCACTTTGCCGTTACTATAAAAAGCATACTCAGAAAACACTATTCGGCTATCTTACAGAAATACGAATTGCTTATGCAACAAAATTATTATCTATCCGGCAGAAAAATATCAGCCAAATTGCATACGACTGTGGTTACAACAGCATATCCTATTTCAATCGTCAGTTTAAGACCTTGACAGGAAAAACTCCAAGTGAATATTATAAAGACTTACACCATGAACAGCAGAAAACTACAGACTAAATATCCTCCCCAAAAATAAATTGTCATATAAAAAACACTTAATATAAACAACAATATTACCTGTTAGAAAAATAAATTGTCACAATACACATCCTGAAAGCATGAATCGCTTTCTAAAGCATGATGAGTTACCAAAGCCAATATTTCAGGTATCTCATACAAAGCCTGCGAATAAGTCAACTCCCTACAACCTTTAAGGGCAGTATTTCCTTCCTGCTTGATTTGCAATTTTGATGCAGCCTCAAGCAAACCTATTTCCATTGCCTTTTCAACATCAAGATAAGCTCCCAAACCTCCAGCTATATAAATATGCTCTAAATCCGATAACTGAAGTCCCGCTTTATTTAAAAGTAGCTGAAAGCCAGTAGCAATAGCAGCTTTCGCCAACTGAAACTCACGTATATCTCTATCATATATAGCAACTTTATCAGTCAATCGCAACTCTGCTTGCCCTTCCTCACATAATGCTCCACTACAGTCGATGTACCCTTGACGAAGAAAATAATGAACAGCATCCACCAATCCACTACCACAAATACCATCTGCCGGAATATCTCCGATAACACTGACATGGCCATTTTCTGCGTTAACCTTATAAACAGCCCCTTTTACAGCCCGCATACCCTGAGTTATATTTACCCCCTCGAAAGCCGGACCTGCAGCTGTGGAAGTACAAAAAATCTTTTCCCGATTACCAATTACAATCTCACCATTTGTACCCAAATCCAGCAACGCCTGCCATTTATTTTGTTTGTGAATTTGCAAATGATAAATTCCAGCCAACAAATCACTGCCAACGAAATGACTCAAATTGGGAAGAAACAAAATTTGGCAAGTTGGCGGAACATTCCAACCCAGTGATTTCGCAGAAAAAGACTGTAAACCTTGTGTTTCTGATTGGAATGGATAAGCAGCAAAAGGTTTTACATCCAAGCCTGCAAACAAATGATGCATTACACTGTTTCCAACCAAAGTAATCTGGCAAAGATCTTCTCTACCACCATCATGCAGCAATGTATCTATCATTTTTCCTATTTGCCGGCGAATTAATATCATCAACTCTTCAGCATGTTCTTCTTTCTCAATAGCATAAGCAATTCTAGATATCACATCAGCTCCTTTCCGAGACTGACAATTACTTTCTGCTACCGACGATAAAACCTTTCCACTTCTACGGTCAATCAATTGAGCAACTACAGTCGTAGAGCCGACATCCACCGCAATAGAGCTACCACTCTCACTATAAAGCTGGACAGAGTCCTGATCTGCAAGAATTACATCTTCACACCAGGGTATACGTAAAACCAAATCCGACATAACTCTGCTAAAACAAGCCAGTTTCCATTGCCCGGATAAACGCTGCTTTCTCAACAACAATTCACTATGACGCTCATCCATATAAATATCTCCATCCAGCAACTCTACCAGACAATTTCCACAAATACCTTTTCCCCCACAAGGAAAGTTCATCCCACTCTCTCGAAGTACATCACTCAACAAAGCTCCCTCATCTGCCTGCAACACTTGATTGCCAGGCAATAGTTTTACCGTATACTGCATCTGAAATTCAATTATTTTAGTCTTCGATAGTTACAATTTTTCCTGCCACAATACAAGCATTCTTCTTTCATAAAAGGTAAACCTTTACCAAATCCAACAATAGCACTTAATGATTTCAACGGATACATTACAGAAGACTCCGACAAACAAACACCAATAACTTCCGGTTTCAACAACGAAAACAATAATACTTGTTCAGCCAAATCCCAATCACAACACCCCGGACTTAATGGGAAAGTACTACCTACACCATACTTTTTTGCAAGTGATTCCCTCCAGGTTTTCATCATCAAATCCATTTGATAATTAACAAAAGCATCACACAAATAAGCTTTTATCAAATCACCATCTTTATCATATTGTTTATAAAGTGCCATCACCTCTTCGCCTAAAGTGGCTACAACGACTGTCAGGAAATCTGCTTTTTCCAATAAAGCAGACATACGTCTTCCTCCATGCAATACTTTACCATCAAGCAGTAAACAATCCGGAGTTCTATCCCATTGGAAGAATAAACGGTAAACCATTTTAGGCTGAGCAACTTTACGAAAATCGGAAGCTACAATTTCAGCTTCCGATTTCCAATAATCATCCTGCATTCCTTCTGGTAAAATTTCACTTAAATTCACCGAGTCCCAGTTTTCCAAAGAAAATTCTACTATTTTTTGTTCCATTTCATCAGAAGAATTAAACCTGATTCATTTTCAACTTAAAATAAACCTGCTAACTAAAACCTATTTTATCGATAAAGTAATTTTTCCACCAACTTTATCACCTCGCTTCAACGGGCGGAAATCCTTGCTGGAGTGCGAAGTCAGGAAAGTATCATTTCCTGCATTATTATAATCTGCAACCAAAAAAGAAATTCCTTCCGCAGTTTTCCATGGGCGTAAGTGCTGAGTTCCGTCCGATAAGATTTGAACTCGCACACCACTCTTATCACAAAGCATGGCTTCAAAAATATTTTCTTTTGTCGCACGGAAAAGGTTAGACCCAGCAGCGGTCTGGTCAAAGCCCCATGCCTTCGACGGCTGTTCAGACGGACCGGCCAAACCCGATATGGACAGCGATGCATCATAAGCTACAGCTTCCCCTTCCAATGCCCCTAAATGATCTTGAGGATACACACTCCAATACCCTTTTCTCTTCCATTGAACCTTATCAAACGAAGCAGGAACAGCAAATACCAATCCAACCTGTCTGGGAGAAACCTCCTTCAGCATAGTAAAATTATAATCACATTCTATTTCACCCGTTCCTTTAAAAATATATTCAAAATATCCTTCTGCTTCATCATATTTACCATAAGTACGAATCCGTACTTCATTATTTACATCACGCCGTTCAATCTTCTGCGCAACCCAATGAGCACAAACCGGAGTATAAGGCTCAAATTTCTGGTCCTTTCCTACCATTTGTATACCCTCACCTTCAGCATTCAATGGAAGAACCATCAACTCAGGTGACTTCAGCAAAACGGCTTTTCCATTAACGGAAGAAGTTAACAGGCCGCTTTTTTTATCAACACAATAGCTTACAGCACCAACCTTTATATCATAAACATCTGTTGTTTCCTGCAATTCAACCTTCTCTGTTGGTACTAATTCCTGTTTACGGGAAATTTCAGGTAATATCTGGAAATGATAAGCATCCACCTCAAAGCCACGTACCCCAATCACTTTCAAGTCAATATACCCTTTTGCACAAACCTCTTCCGGAAGTGTCACTTCAAACCTTCCTTTAGCACCAGGTTCTACATTCGGAATAACTACTCCACTTTCACCTCCAACACTCCACTCAATTCTGGTTTCATTCAAATTAGAAAACAAATGACGATTTTCCACCTCGAAACAAACCTTTCCATTGCGATCAAGGTTTCCATTCAGCACAACCTTCACAGGACTGAAAGCTTTCTTCATCCCCCAATACTCTGGTTTAGGACGACGCCAGCCGTCAATAGGTCCCCATGTTCCGTAACCCACAGCACGCCCTCCCGGCAAAAAGAACGTATCATCAATTCCGGCCCAGATTGCACCACCAAGTACACCTTTGCTATAATACATATCATTCCACATACGGTCGAGCAAAACTCCCCACATGCTTCGTAATCCCGGGTCGGCAGCCAGTTCCAGACGATTATACGCATTCAAATGACAAAATTCATCAAACACAACCGGACGTTTGTGATTCCGATACATATTAGGACCTTCCGGACCCGGATAATGATGATTGGTTATCTCCAAATCTCCCTTATCTGCATCGGGCCCCCACTGACTGAAAATACGAGGACGCGTAGGGTCGATTTTTTTCACAAGAGTCGCGGCCTCCTTAAAATATTCCTCATACAAATTCGATTCATTTCCCATCGACCACATCAATACCGAAGGGTGACTGCGGTTAAGATTTACCATAGCCAGATGCTGGTCAACCAAAACTTCCTGTCGTTTAGCCTCTGGAACTTTAGCTTCATGAGCCCAGCAGAATGGCGCCTCAACCTCTACAAACATGCCCAGTTCATCACAAGCTTCCAGCAAAGCCTCTTCAGGTGGATAATGCGATGTTCTAATATAGTTCACATTACCTTCTCTAAAAATCTCCACATCCTTCCGCCACATATCATTGTTCACAGAGCGGCCTCGAAGCGGCATCACCTCATGATGACAAACTCCACGTAACTTAATCAGACGATTATTTACGAATACCTGATTTTTACGGACTTCTATCTGTCGGAATCCCACTCTTCTGGCCGATGATTCCAACAAACTGCGTCCTTTCATCAGTTTACAAGTCAACCGATATAAATTAGGATGTTCCGGATCCCATTTACGGGGAGCCTTAACAGAAAAATCAAACTTCAGGTGCTTTGTTTCTCCTTCAGTAATCGTTTCTATTTTCTTTACAGCATCTTTCAGCTTGACAATCTTTCCCTCTGTATCCGTCAGCTCAAACTGCAACTGATATCCATCAGCAGTAAGCTTTCCATCGTTTGTAATGTCCACTTCAGCAGTCAGCTTTGCATCCGTATAGGTAGAATCAAACGAAGTACTCACATGAAACATAGACAAGTTGGTTTCCGGCAAAGCAAACAAGAAAATATCACGAGTAATACCTCCCAAAGGATGCACTGCATAACGCGATGCATTCGAAGTAGAATCAGCAATTGTCTCAGAGGTCACAGCCATCGCAATACGGTTTTCCGCACCAACACGAACCCAATCTGTAACATCCAACTCAAAAGCAGTAAAACCACCCAGGTGGCTTCCCGCTTTCTTTCCATTGATATATACCTGAGCATCACTATATACCCCATTACAACGCAATTTTACACGTTTTCCTTGCCACGCTGCAGGAATTGCAAAGGTCCGGCAATAGCCCGCAGCCTTTCCTTTCTCTACTTCAAACCCTTGCATGACCCATTCACCCGGCACTTCAATATTTTTCCATTTCCGCACCGATTCCTTTTTCCAGAATTCAGGTTCTGGAGCTGGATTAAACAGCCATTTCCCAGACAAAGCAATCCGCTCATCCATAACACGTACCGGCAATGGCGACAGCCTGGGAACTTCTATATTCCCGGCATTGATTGCCATTGTAATAAGCAAAAACAAAATAAACAGAATCCTACTCTTCATACTCAACAGATTTATCTTCATCCAACGAATAATTAATTCATAACATCAGCCTACAAAAGCACTGAAAATATTATCATAAAGTTATATTTTATTTTCCACGGATCATACTTCCCACTTTCTCAAGAATTTCAACTGACTCCTGTGGAACCGCACCACTACCATCAGGACCAATATTCAGCAATAAGTTTCCTCCATTGGTATTTATCTCATTCAACTTGGAAAGAACGTCTTCTGCACTTTTCCATTTATGGTCATTAATCTTATATCCCCAAGACTCATTCAAAGTATAGCACGCCTCCCAAACATGATCTTGTTCTTTATCAGGATGCTCTTGCTCAGGAGTTCCAAAATCTTTTGTGAATAAAGCACGTTTAGCCACCCTGTTATTGATTATAATTGAAGGTTTTAAATTCCGGATATAATTATAAAGCTCCTTTCCGTCTTCCAGCGTCCACCAGTCTACCCAGTCAGCATCAAACCAAAGAATATCGGTATCATAATTTTCTATCAATTCTTTAATCTGATTTTTCATATATGTCACATATTCAGCTTTCTTACCTGGCTTCATCGCTATTTGGGCCCACCAGCCCCATGAATCCTTGCCATTGCCGTTGCGCTCCTGAGAAGGATGGTGCCAATCAATAATACTATAATAGGTTCCGAATTTTATACCATATTTTTTACACGCTGCAGAAATTTCCCTGATAAAGTCCCGTCCCCTTACAGGTGAAGAAGCAATATCAAAATCAGTATATTGGGAATCCCAAAGACAGAACCCTTCATGATGTTTAGTCGTTATTACCAGATATTGCATTCCGGCCTCTTTAGCCAGCTTCACAATTTCATCAGCGTTGAAATTCTTGGGATTCCAAGTATCAATAAGTTTAGCATATTCTGCGGAAGAAATATCAGCCGTAGACTGTATCCATTCTGCATAACCGTCTATCGCTTTACCGTTGTATACTCCACCCAGACTGCTATATAATCCAAAATGAACAAACATTCCAAATTTGGCATCTACAAACCACTGCATTCTTTCTTTAAACTCCTCCTGGGATTCATTCAAATAATCTGCCGGACAATGAGCTGACAGGGGCAAATTAAACCCTGTAAGTGCAAGCACAAAAAGTAGCTTTCTAAATTTCATACCAATTGTTTTCATAGTTTTTTCTAAGGATAATTAATAGAATTGATTCTCTTTACAAAAATAAGGCTATCTCTATTTTTTCTACAACAGAATCTTTGCAAAAAATTGCAGTATATTTGCCTGTCAACAAATTAAGGTCACCTCCTTATACGGAAGCGACCTTAATCAGATTTAAACAATAAAAAATAATAAAATCAATTCACTTTAATATGCTCCGGATTCCCTTTCGTCATAAACCGAATCACTACATCCGGTGCATCCTCACTAATCAGACTACAAGAGAATGACACAGCCGAAGTTCCTGAAGGCAATGTAGTATCACCTTCCGGTGTTACCTCCTGCAACACATTATAATTCTTATCCGTTACTACAGCCTTTCCGTCGAAAGTATAAAGCAAATATTGATGCTCTTTTACCTGACAAGGAAATTTAATTACCCCTTCCGATGTAGTAAACTGCGGATTTTCAATGGCACCGTCACCTTCTACCTTCAGACGAACAGCAAACTTGCCATCATAAGGCGAAGTCCAAGACCAATCCGAACCTCCCGGCTGTCCCGGCTGCATCTCACCTAAATTACAAGTATAATATTTAGAAATATGCAGCGGATACAGATTAAAGTTCTTGTCATCTATCTTTTCCAGACGCCATTCCGTTTTCGGGTCACGCAGACGAGTGCGTTGCTCCTCGCTGAAAGCTTGCTTTTCACGCAGGTAATCCCAATTCTTGATAGCCTCCAGCAACTCGTCAATCTGACCGTGACGCTTGAATGTCTTGTTACGAATTGTCATCGCATATCCGGCATCAAAACCCGCTGCCTCAGACATGGCCCACTCTACATCCTCCAACGAAGTACATTGTTGACGACGGTCGGCCAGACGAATCAGGAACCAGCCAAGCATACGAGGGAATAGATTGCGCTTGTAAAAAGCCTGATTAAGAATACGACTCTCCACCTGCCCTGTTCGCATTGCTTCCCCCCAAGGCTCACCCCAGTTGGTATAAGTATGCGTATGCCACAAGTTATGGCTCAAACGGCTTGCATCATTCCGTAGCGGATGTTTGACCTGCGTAAAGACACGGTTCACAAAGCGTGACATGGCATAATCATCCTGCCCCGTATAACTGCATCCTTCCAGACCGTCAAAAGAAATCTGGCAAACACCTGTATTGTTCAGGAGTTCCGCAATACGGTCGGCAAACTCATCCTGCAATTGCAAATCCGGGAAGAACGTTTTATACGGATAATCCCACAGTTTATAAAGCGGTTTTACCTTATCATGCGCTTTGGCTGTTGTCCCCCAAGCCCCACGTTTACAGTTTTTCAACAACATATTATCACCTTGTTCCACTGCCTTCCCAAAAGAAATCAATTCATCTTCTATCTGCAAGCCATTCAAGGACAAAGGTACGGCAAACAAATCCGATTTTTTAATCAGAATATCCGTCTGATTGGCATCAATTGATTCTACCAGCGACAATTTACCCTGTTTCAACAGATGAGCAGAAGGTACAGGCGTAACATAAGCATCGTTGGTTGTAGTAAAGTTACTCAGCGTATGCACCCCCAGACCAATCTGCTTGGCCTTGGCTTTTTCCACCAGCTTCTTCATTCCCTCATCACCGCCGGAAGTTACATTCGGACTCCAGTTGAAGTGCCCCCAGTCCAAAAAAGGTCCGTCGTGATACATATAGTCGAAACCAGCCTGCTCGGCACGTGCCAGCATTTCCTCAAAATTATTTTCTGTAAAATCTGTAATCAGATAAGACTTCATCGACTCACGCGACTTTTTGGCCCATTCACCATTCAGCATAGGATGAGGTAATCCTTCAGCAACTTCCACGGCACCGATACGGTCCAGAATATCTTCACGGTCATCACCAAAGAGTGCTACAGCCGCACCTTTGATAGGCCCGTCTGCTCCTGCCACCGGCAAAGTCCACGATTTCTTTACACCCGACACCGTACGGAACTCCTCGCGGTCACGTCTGCGGGCAGCCAACTGAAACACGGCTCCATCTTCTGTCTTGGTTACAGCCTGCTTCTCACCCGGAACTGTGCTGACTGACAAGGATGCAGGATTTCCCTTATAACCAAACTTAGCCATATATGCATCGGCATAACCATCCGGCAAACCTGCAGTAGTCTTGATATTCAGCGCCTGCATTCCAAAAGCCTGTTCCTTACCCTGAACGACTCCCACTACTTCACCTACTACATCATTCACAGCGACTCCCACCGGACCAAAAACCAGTACATCATACTTTTCCGGAACATCAACAGCCTCTATACGCACACATGCATCCGACTCCTTTACACGCAAGGTAATTTTACCACCATCTGTCATAGTCAGTTTCAGCAGATTCTTCGAAACGTTCATGGCTGAGGGCAATACAACTACCCCGTTACTTCCGGCAGATACAATAGGAAATTTTTCCTTTCCCAAAACCTCCTGTCCGTTTACTTGAATGGACTGGTAATAGCCACACTCGTCAATACCAATTTGCGTATGTTTTGTCCTTAAATCCTTCTGACCATATAACGAAACTGCAAAGGAAGATAAAACAAGCCAGCAGAGATTTCTGGCCAATCCGAATCTAAATGTCTTTTTCATACTAATAAATTAAAAAAAGGAATAGTACCCCTGCAAGATTAACCCAAGCCCTTACAAGAATACTATTACCTACAAAAGTAACGCTTACAAAGCGTACTATCTTGTACTATACCACTAAATACTTATACTATTTCATGATTCATTGCAAATCAAACCGATAAACATTTCCACCATAATCGGCTGCATACAATGATTTTCCGTCTATCGTAATCTTACCGAAAACAGGAGCACCGACTTTATGTTTCCATACTACCCTTCCGGCTTCCGGATCAACCCCGTAAATCACTCCGTCCGAAGCACCAAAGTAAACAACACCTTCATGCAATACCGGACTCGATTCTACGGTACAAGAAGGATAACGGGAATAAGGAGAAGTATATATTAAAGAAGGAGCTGTATTGATTTGCCATTCCTGCTCCAATGTATTTCGGTTCAATGCCACCAAACCATTTCCCTGCGTACCGAAAATAATCCATTTTCCGGTAACCAAAGGAGTAGATGTCGTATTCGCATTATAAGGCAGCTGTTTGCGTAAAACAGTATGTCCACTTTGAGGCTCTATGATAAAAAGAGCATTACCCGAAGCAACATACAGCAATCCGTCTACATAAGCCGGTGAAGCACCGCGCTCACGAATATCATTTTCTTCTTTCCGCCAAAGCATTTTGCCGGTCTTCCGGTCATTGCCATAAAGTCCGCTCCACTGTGTACCTGACACCACAACATCACCTGCCAGTACAGGTGTAGAAGTTGCACCCTGGTTCTGTCCCCAGCCATTATTCAACCAGTCGGGTTCACCTGTCAGGGCATCATAAGCCCCTAAAGCCTTACCCGTACCTGCATAAACTTTCCCGTCGGCAGCAACCACACCTTCAATAATAGAAGGAAGGCCGTCCACCTTCATCTTCCGTTCCCACTTCAATTTTCCGTTTTGCGCATCAACAGCCAGCAAGTATCCCTCTGCATCCTGTGCAAACACCGTCTGGTTTTCATAAGCTATTCTATTCTTGACAGAGTTACGGAGCGGATAACGCCATATCTGTTTTCCGGTTGCCGCATCCAGCGCTATGATAGCCCCCTCTCCTTTCAAATCTTCGTCCAGCGTAGCCATAAAGACTTTTCCATCAGCCACAACCGGAGCCGTAAACCAGACATTTGCCTTCAAGTTCTGTACCCAGGTCAGCTCAGGCATTCCCTTTGCATGAACATCTTTGTAAACAAAAGAAGTACGTTGCGTCATAACATCACCGTTCTTTAACTCTGCTTTTGCAGTTACAAAGATACGCTGTCCATTTACAGCATCCGGAATACGGAACAATGCACTCCAGTTCCAATCCGAATTAGCCTGCATCGGCTGGTTCTTGCACAGTAGTTTTCCACCTTCCGACTGGCACGAATAGGTAATACGGGCAACCGGAGAAACCGTATGATAAGCATTCACAGACAGCAGCCAGTTACCTTCTGCATCACGCGGACATTCATCATTAGCAATCGAAGCAAACTGTAAGGAATTATTCAAATAAGTATAACGAAGCTGACTGGTCACATCACCGTTTCGGTCCGCTTTAATCATACGTACTGCACTGACAGAGCGGTCAATGCCTCCTTTATCCAATGTAGACGTACTGATGGTCTTTATCTTTCCCTGCTGACGGACAAAATGCATGTGCCAGTGACCATACACCCATGCCTTCGTGTTATAATCGTTCAAATCCAGCTTCTCCGAATCACTGATTTTAAAAACGAACTCATCTGTAGTACTCCACAAATCATGGTTAAAGAAAACCACCGGCTTACCCTTAGGCTGCTGTTCCAAATCATTCTGAATCCATCGGATTACGTCCTCCCGACGAAATCCCGGAGCATGATCACCTCCCCACATCGGAGTTACTACATAATGTGTAGAACCAAAATCAAAAGAATAATATACAGGCCCGTATATGCTTTCAAACAGTTCCTCACCGTACTTTCCTTTTACCAAGTCATGGTTTCCCAGACAATAAAATACCGGACAGCCCATGTTCGATGTATTCATCAGCTTGATATGGTTTTTCAAACCATTCTCATAACAGATATCACCCGTATGCACCATGAAAGCTACTTTCTCATTCGCAGCCAAATCGCGCATTTCATTTGCCCAATCTTCCTGATTAATGGTATTAAAGATTTCCGTATCGGCAATATGCAAGTACTGGTGGCTTCCATCCGGAGCGATATAACCCTGCAAAGGTTGTACACCAAAATCATACGAACGTTCAGATCCTGTAATACGCTGATAATGCTTGTTATCTGTCTGATACCCCGAAGGTGTAGTAATAAAAATAAACCGTTCGTTTTTAAATCCCGGCAAAGAGAAGGTACCATCTGCAGCAGTTTTCACTACATTCAGTCCGTCCGACACACATACATTTTTCAATAACTTCTCTCCCTTATCATATTGGCCGTTTCTATTCGCATCCACATAAACACGGCCCTGATAGGCTGCATGGCTTACTGCCGAACAGCCTAACATGCATAATAGTAATAGATTTTTTTTCTTCATTGCTATAACTTTTTCATTATTCTAATTCAAATTGAGACAGAACAAAACCATGGTCAGATGCATATAAAAATTTCTCACCATAAAATTCCAGTGTTCCAAATATATCTGCATTATAAGATTCTGAATTTACCACTCGTAAACTTTTTCCTCTATAATAAATATAATCAATACGATCCATCCGATCCTTTATATTATTGTCAGACCAATACCAGGTTACTCCCAACTCCTTACTTGCATCAGGATGCATTTCTCTAAAACTATCTTTAAATCCTGCTTCTTCCATAGCTTTTGAAACAGGCCATCCGACAACAGCCCCACCGTGATTATACAAATTCTTTGTACTTTCAGTCCAATCCAAATGAGAATGAATATTAAAATCTCCTCCCATTATAACTGGAATACTATCTGATTCTGCCAACACAGGCTGAAGTACAGACAAAATGCGCTTTATTTCATCATCTCTCGTTCCTTCTGTTTCCCACGACAAAATCTCAGATTCTGTCTTATCCGTAGGCACCAAACGGGCATCTGGCAAGTAATGCAACCATGTATCAAATACCCGAACTTTTTTCCCATTCACATTTAATTCTACACCTCCAAAATTAAAAGTAGAAATAGAATCAGGATAAGTAAATGTTTTAACAATAGGATACCTGCTATAAATAGACAAGTTACTTGAAATCAACCGATGATAATATCCTAGATAGTCTGCAACCTTATCGGAACATCCATAGGTTTCAATCATCAAAATAACATCTGCATCACTTTTTTTCAATATGCCCAATGTTCCTTCACAACTTTTTCCAGGATATTCCTTAGAGTGACCACCATGCCAAACGTTCCACGACAAAACCTTTAGCTCTTTAACTTCATTATTGCTTGAACTTTCACTAACACAAGAGGTGCTTATAATTCCACAAATAGCAAGATAAATCAAAAAAAATTTTCTCATTGTAATCAATTAAAAATCCAATCTACAAATATAATCTCTTATCTCATTTTATC
>USQO01000002.1 GCA_900556845.1 uncultured Bacteroides sp.
CAGATGTGTATAAGAGACAGGTGATACCTATTTTGATGGCAATGAGGCTCAACTGCTTTTTCAAAAAGCAATCCATTCTTTACCCGAGAAACAAAGAATGGTATTCAATCTGAAATATTTTCAAGAAATGAAATATGAGGATATATCCGAAATCTTGGGAACTAGTATAGGAGCCCTAAAGGCTTCATATCACCATGCTGTAAAAAAAATAGAGGAATTTTTAAACCAACATAATTAAACCCTCGCCCCATTTTATAGTCTAATAAATGAAAGGAGAACTAGATATGAAAGAGGAAGACAACTTGCTGAAAAAATATGGAAACGAAAACCCGTTTACCGTACCTGAAAATTATTTCGACAAGTTCAAAAATGAACTGATGGAAAAGCTTCCTGAAAAAGTCCCTATATTACCAGCTAAGGAAATCAGCTTGTGGGATCGGGTTAAACCATGGGTATACATGGCCGCTATGTTCTGTGGATTAATGCTAAGCGTACGAATTCTTGTTGGAGAGCCACAAGCGTCCTTCAAATCTGCACAAGCCGAAGAATCCGAAGAAATGCAACAAGACAAAAGGCTGGAACTAATTATAGACCAAGCCATGATGGATGATTATGAGCTATATACTTACTTGTCAGAAGATGACATAAATTATTAAAACCTATGATAAGAAATCTGTTATTATTACTGATGTGCAGCATGATTGGCGTATCTGCTTTACATGCCCAACATAACAAAATGAGCCGAGAAGAATTTAAAGCCAAACAGCAGGCATTCTTAACACAGAGAGCTGGACTAACTGAACAGGAGGCAAAAGAGTTTTTCCCAGTTTATTTTGAATTGCAAGATAAGAAAAAAGAGCTAAATGACAAGGCTTGGGATGTAATGCGACAAGGCAAAAAGCCAGAAACAACCGAAAAAGAATATGAAAAAATACTTGATGAAGTAGCCCGATTACGTATCGCCGCAGACGAAGTTGAATTGGAATATTTGAAAAAATTCAAGAAGATGCTTTCATCAAAAAAATTATATCTGATAAAGAAAGGTGAATTAAAGTTTCATCGGGAATTACTCAGACCCATGAGAAACAAATGTAAATAATAAGAATAATAAGCATTAGGGACAGACGATTTCATACCGTTTGTCCCTATTTTTTTACCGCTTATCCATATACAACTCCTCTTATGCACTATCATAGAATAGCCTACTTGCAGCAGTTAAAAGCTTTGTCTAATTTTATTGCACGAAGCAATAAATATTGTTCGATTTATTATACACAAATAAAGTGATTATGAAAACAGAAATTCACATAGGGGAGCTGATTAAAAGTAAATTTGATACAAGTGGAATGACCATCTCCAGTTTTGCTGAAGCTATTCATAAAACACGTACTACCATTTATGATATTTTCAAAAGGAGAAGCATAGACTTAGAGTTATTAATGCTAATTTCCGATGTACTCAACTTTGATTTTATTGAAGAAGTTCATCGATTAAGAGAAAGCCGATCTACATCTTCTCAAAGAAAAAGATATTTTGTATGCATCGAAGCAGACTCTGATGAAATAGACAGCAATAATCCAGAAAATATTAAAATCGTTTTTATTAAAGAATTACAGCATCAAATAACAAACCAGCATAACCCAGAATAAAACATCCAGCCAGTAAAAAAAATCATTTAAGTCTAAAAGACAGTACCAAACATTAATCTGACTCCGGTACTGTCTTTTTTATTTATAATAGATAGTATCAAAACAATTATTCTTTTGTATAGAAAACTCCACGAAAATACATATTTTTGTACCAGTTTCTACAACAATAAATGCCAAAGGCCTATAACAAGGCCAGTCGGCCTAAACAAGAAGACAATATGGTAACCTACAATTTATTTATACTGGATGATCACCCAGCCGTTGTGGAAGGTGTATGCAGTTTGCTAAACAAAGAAAACTACAACATTCACTGCAGTACAGTATTATCAGACTTAATCAATTACTTAAAAAACATTCATCTGGATTTACTTGTACTCGATTATGAGCTGAGAGATATTCCAGCTATTGAGATAGTCCCCAAACTGCGCCAACAGCAACCCGATTTACCCATTCTCATTTACACCATGCATTCTGAATTCTGGATTATGCAAATGCTTATTAAAGCCGAAGTAAATGGTATTGTCACAAAAGGTGATAAACTAGAGGAGGTAAGAAAAGCAGCCTATAGAATCATGGAAGAACAGGAAAAATATTTTTCTCCCACTGCTCTAAACGCTGTATTGTCTATCATGGGCGACCAATCAGCTAAAAGAAGTCTGACTTATAGTCCAAGTCCTCGTGAATTGGAGGTAATAGAACTGCTTTCCAATGGATTAACGTCCGAAGAAATATCTCAAGAACTCAACCTAAGCAAAAATACCATCGATACCATGCGAAAGAATATTCTATTAAAAAGTGGTGCCATCAATGTGTCACACTTAATGAGAATAGCTTTCATAAAAGGATGGATAAAATCATAAATCAAACAATCGACAGAATAGAATTCAAATCTCATGAATCGTTTTTTACTGACTAACTTACTGTGCCTGACTATTTTACTTTTTGCTCCTACTGGTTGCTTCAATCAACAAAAGGATTTTTCTCATAACCAACTGACTGAACTAGAAAAATATACCGACCACCCAGACAGCCTGCAAGCTGCACTCAATTTGTTTTCTGATAAAGAAAAAGAAAACGGTTTCTTGGATTACCTGTACATGAAAGCATATGCTAATATCGGTGACTACCATCGAATGGACTCTATGTACCACATTGCATCTGACAAATTTAAGAAGCTACATAATCGATTCATGCAATTTGATACTGAATTCAACTACGCAAGTTCACTCAACGGTGCCCAGCAATTTAATAAAGCCCATATTGTATTACTGAACTTATTGAAAGAGATAAAGAAATACAAAGCAGAAATACCAGAAAATGTACGCAGAGAATTTGCAACATTGACCAATATGACCTTATATGAAATGGCTTACAACCAATTATCACGTAACTGTTTAAATGAAGCAAGCAATACTGTAAGTCATGCAAAAAGCGAGCTAGCTGTAGCAAAAGACACATCTTTACTCATTGAAGCCTATAATCTATCAGGACTGATATATAAACGAATGGCACAACTGGATAAAGCCATAGATGACTACCAGCATGCATTAGAACTAGTTACCGAACTGGGAAATAATCATCAGGCACGTATTATCCTGAATAATATTGCATCTCTATACACGGAATTAGAAGAGAATGATAAAGCACTTCGCATCGCTCGAGAAATGGTTAATCGTTTTCCGGAACGAGATACAACCTCTATCGGTGATAAAATATATCATTTAACGGAGTTGAATACTATAGGTGTATTACTTAGCAATGCTAATCTAAATAAAAATGCCATAGACACATTTCGAGTCGCTTTACACCAAATGAGTGAAAAAATACCTGCTGGACTCAAATTACTCATTTACTCAAATTATGCAAAATCATTAGCTGCTGAAGCTAAAACAGATTCTGCCATTTATTATTACCAAAAAGCACTGCAATTCAAAAAAGAAACCAGACATGAATTTAATAAGGCTAATTTGGATTATCTGTATGGAAGTTTACTTTTCCATAAAACCGATTCATTGAAGCAGGCAAAATATTACCTGCAAGAAGCCATAGATTTTTACAGACTACATCCCTCACGAGTTTTATCAAAGGCTTTGTATAGTTTAGCTGAATTGGAGAACAAACTTAATCCTTCCAGTCAAAAAGCCTACAAACTAATGCAAGAAGCTTTCGACTCCGAACAGAAGCTGATGCAACAAGATTTCCAAAACAAACTTTCCCGATTTGAAGTCAAATTCAAAACGAAAGAAAAAGAATTGAAAATAATAGAGTTAAATCGTAAGAGTGAAAAAGAAAGAGCTGCTAACCATATCCGTATTATCATCTTTATAGCATCATTGCTCTTAATTTCAACTCTAGTTGCCGTATTACTGTATTATCTGCGAAAAAATAAAATTATCTACACATTAAACCAGCAGAGCCTGCAAGAAAAGATTGCCAGAAAAGATCTGGAATCGAAGTTGCTTATGAATGAAACAAACCAACGACTTACAGAACAATATATTAATGGACTGGAAGATAGCAACAAGCGAACAGCTAAAACATTACATGATGGCATTTGTAACCAATTATTGACCATCGAAATGATACTTAACCACAAAGAAGAAAAGTGCCTGCAAAAGCAGATATCACAAATACGTGAAGAGGTAAGAACTCTTTCACACGAACTTTCCTATCCGGACTTCAAAAATGTCCGCTTATCGCAAGTTGTCAACTCTTATGTAAGTAATTTACAGAAAGCTCATATATTTGAAATCAATTGTTTCATAGATGAAAAAATTGATGAAGTTTTATTGGATAATGACCAACATCTGGAAGCATATCGCATTATACAAGAGTCTGTAGGAAATATCATCAAACATGCTGATGCCAAACATATCTATCTGACTTTACGAAAAGAAGAAAATGTGATAGACATTACCATTGAGGATGATGGCAAAGGATTTTCTAAAGAAACTTGTCATGATGGTATAGGAATGCGTACTATGAAAGAACGTATTGGACTGATAAAAGGAAACATTGAGATAGATTCAACACTAGGAAAAGGAACAATCGTCCATTTCTGGTTTCCCTGCACATGCTATAATAAAGAAAAATAAATTGTTGCCTTATAAATTTGTTTTTAAACAATCCCATTAATGGGGATATAAGCAAATAATGTTATGGGTAATTTTGTAACGATTCACATAAATTACTCAAAGCATGAATAAGGACATACATATAGGAAAACTGGTTAAAGAAAAATTTGATGAAAGCAGTTTGTCAGTCCCCGAATTTGCAGCAGCACTACACAAGTCAAGAACTACTATATACGACATTTTTAGCCGTAAAAGTATGGACATCGACTTATTGCTCCAAATCTCGGATATACTTAATTACGACTTTTTACGTAAAATTTGTGAACTAAACAACCAAGACACACAATAATAACTCGAGACAATTTGCACTCTTTTGTGCTTATGTTGCCCCCACACAGTATCTCCCCCAATATCTTGAATCAAGAAAGCGGCTTCCTTCATTAGGAAAGCCGCTTTCTTTCTGTAAGATATTATCATCAAAGCCCTTTGCTCTTAGCCTCATTCCATATTGCATCCATCTCCTCAAGCGACATTTCCGTCAGATTTTTCCCATTACGGATGGTGTGTTCCTCCAAATAATTAAACCGACGGATAAACTTCTGGTTGGTGAGTTCCAATGCATTGTCGGGATTAATTTTATACAAACGCGCTGCATTGATAAGACTAAACAACACATCTCCAAACTCAGCCTCAGCTTTCTCCTTATCCATGGCACCTACCTCTGCCTCGAACTCAGAAATTTCCTCTTTCACTTTGGTCCAAACTTGCTCGCGTTCTTCCCAGTCGAAACCTACATTGCGTGCCTTATCCTGAATACGGTAAGCCTTGATAAGCGAAGGCAATGCATCGGGCACACCACTGAGTACCGACTTGTTACCGTCTTTCTCTTTCAGCTTAATCTGCTCCCAGTTCTCCGAAACTCGTTCGGCTGTATCAGCTTTCACCTCACCAAACACATGCGGATGGCGAAAAATAAGCTTATCGCACAGTTTGTCACATACATCCTTGATGTCAAAATCTCCGGTTTCACTACCGATCTTGGCATAAAATGCTACATGTAACAGTACGTCACCCAATTCCTTGCAGATGTTTTTCTTGTCATCTTTCATCAGTGCATCGCACAGCTCGTACACTTCCTCTATGGTATTCGGGCGCAAACTTTCATTGGTCTGCTTCCGGTCCCACGGACATTTCACACGCAACTCGTCCAGTATATCCAGCAACCGGCCGAATGCTTCTATCTTTTCTTCTTTGGTATGATTCATTTCCATAAGTTTAATTTTTCGGTGAGCAAATGTAGCAATATTCGGCAAAGAAACCAACGAATAAAAGCCGATAACTACTGCAAAATCCAAGTACTTTTATTAATTTTGCAACCAATTATATGATAAACATTTAATCCTAAGATAAAAACAATGGAATTAGCAAGTAAGTACAATCCCGCTGACGTGGAGGGAAAATGGTACCAGTATTGGCTGGACAACAAACTTTTCAGTTCTAAACCCGACGGACGTGAACCTTACACCGTCGTCATCCCGCCACCTAATGTTACCGGAGTGCTCCACATGGGACACATGCTTAACAATACCATCCAGGATATCTTGGTGCGCCGTGCCCGTATGATGGGTAAAAATGCCTGCTGGGTGCCTGGAACCGACCATGCTTCTATTGCTACCGAAGCAAAAGTGGTAAACAAACTGGCTCAGCAAGGTATCAAGAAAACTGACCTTACACGTGAAGAGTTCTTGAAACATGCATGGGCATGGACCGAAGAGCACGGTGGTATTATCCTGAAACAGTTGCGCCGTCTGGGTGCATCGTGTGACTGGGACCGCACTGCATTTACCATGGACGAAGAACGCAGCAAAAGCGTTACTAAAGTATTCGTTGACTTATATAACAAGGGGCTGATTTACCGCGGTGTACGCATGGTGAACTGGGACCCGAAAGCTCTTACAGCTCTTTCTGACGAAGAGGTTATTTATAAGGAAGAACATAGCAAGCTGTATTATCTGCGCTATTTTGTAGCCGACGATGACATGACTGGTGAAACTGGTGCGGAAGGTGAAGTAGTTCACCGTGACGAACAGGGACGCCGTTATGCAGTTGTCGCTACTACTCGTCCGGAAACAATTATGGGTGATACCGCTATGTGTATCAATCCGAATGACCCGAAAAACCAGTGGCTGAAAGGCAAGAAAGTCATCGTTCCGCTGGTAGGACGTGTCATCCCAGTCATTGAAGACGATTATGTAGATATCGAATTCGGTACAGGATGTCTGAAAGTGACTCCGGCACACGATGTGAACGACTATATGCTGGGTGAGAAATACAACCTGCAGAGCATCGATATCTTCAATGACAATGGTACCCTGAGCGAAGCTGCCGGTATGTATGTAGGTATGGACCGCTTTGATGTACGTGAGCAGATAGAGAAAGACCTGGCTGCTGCAGGACTGCTGGAGAAAGTAGAAGCATATACCAACAAGGTGGGTTTCTCTGAACGTACCAATGTAGCCATCGAACCGAAACTGTCAATGCAGTGGTTCCTCAAGATGCAGCACTTTGCCGACATGGCTCTGCCGCCGGTAATGAATGATGAGCTGAAATTCTATCCTCCCAAATACAAGAACACTTACCGTCACTGGATGGAGAACATCAAGGACTGGTGTATCAGCCGCCAGTTGTGGTGGGGACACCGCATTCCGGCTTACTTCTTGCCCGAAGGCGGTTATGTAGTAGCAGAGACTGCAGAGCAGGCATTGGAACTGGCTAAGGAAAAGACCGGCAACAACAACCTTACTATTGCCGACCTCCGTCAGGACGATGACTGTCTGGATACCTGGTTCTCTTCATGGTTGTGGCCTATCTCGCTGTTCGATGGTATCAACCGTCCGGGCAACGAAGAGATCAGCTACTACTATCCTACTTCTGACTTGGTTACTGGTCCGGACATTATCTTCTTCTGGGTAGCACGTATGATTATGGCCGGCTATGAATACATGGGTGATATGCCGTTCAAGAACGTATACTTTACCGGTATCGTGCGCGACAAAATCGGCCGTAAGATGTCCAAGTCGCTCGGCAACTCGCCCGATCCGTTGGAACTGATTGACCGCTATGGTGCTGACGGGGTACGTATGGGTATGATGCTGGCTGCTCCTGCCGGAAACGACATCTTGTTCGATGATGCGCTGTGCGAACAGGGACGTAACTTCAACAACAAAATCTGGAATGCTTTCCGTCTGGTGAAGGGATGGAACGTAGCCGAAGCAGCTCAACCTGAATATGCCCGTCTGGCTACCGAATGGTTTGAAGCCATGCTTGCCAAGACCATAGCCGAAGTAGACGACCTGTTCGGAAAATACCGTTTGAGCGAAGCACTGATGGTAGTCTACAAGCTGTTCTGGGATGAGTTCTCAAGCTGGTACCTGGAAATGATCAAGCCTGCATACGGCGAGCCTATCGACCAGACTACCTACAACAAGACACTGGGCTTCTTCGATACCCTGCTCAAGTTGCTGCATCCGTTCATGCCGTTCATCACCGAAGAACTCTGGCAGCATATCTATGACCGTCAGGAAGGCGAAAGCATCATGACTCAGACGTTGCAGGCTGCCGGCAGCTTCGATGAAAACATCATCGCTCAGTTTGAAGCCGTGAAAGAGGTTATCGGTGGAATCCGTACCATCCGTCTGCAGAAGAACATCGCTCAGAAAGAAGCGCTTTCACTGGAAATCGTAGGTGCCAGCCCTGTAGCTGCTTTCCACGCTGTCATCAGCAAGTTATGTAACTTGAGCGCTATCAGCAATGTTGAAAGCAAATCAGAAGGCGCTGCTGCCTTTATGGTTGGCACTACCGAGTATGCTGTACCTCTGGGCAACCTTATCAATGTAGAAGAAGAGTTGAAAAAACTGGAAGCCGACCTGAAGTATCAGGAAGGATTCTTGCAGAGTGTACTGAAAAAGCTCAGCAACGAAAAGTTCGTAAGCAAGGCTCCTGCCAATGTCATCGAAATGGAACGCAAGAAACAGGCTGATGCCGAAACCAAGATTGCGGCCCTGAAAGAAAGCATTGCTGCACTGAAGAAGTAACAGGCACCGCCCAAGGGCGACGTCTCATCCTATACCAATCCTTTCCGTTCTGTATGTACAGCACGGAAAGGATTTTTTATGAAAGGGGCTTATCGGGCAAACTGTATCAGTTCAATAGGAGCCTCGTTGTGTTCTACCATAGCCACTACAATGCCTTCCGACGGAGAATTAATCGGAGTAAGCACATTCAGTCCCCTTTCCCTGATTTCCTTTGCAATGTCATCCACCTCAAAAGCGATATGAGGAACCGTCTTCACAAGCGGATGCATGGGACTGTCATCATCAAAACGCATCCATTCCACTCCGAAAGGACTGGTGGGAAAGCCAGACACATAAAAGCCCAAATGGGCGATGTAGATTTCGTTTTCTTTTCTCTCGGCAGTAGGTATTCCTATATGATGGTATTTCCATCCCCACTTCACACAGTCGGCCAGTTCATGTTCTTGTCTCATTGGTTTACATTTTAAGAATTTGACAGTTGTAAAAGTAACGTTATTTCTACTACTGTGCAAGTACAGCTTCTCTTTTCCGGTCATGAGCCATCCATTCAGAAAAAGGCAATTTTATTTTTGTTTTGAACAAATGTTCATTATCTTTGCACCCGAACAAAATAGGAAAAAGATGTCACCACGTCCTAAGAACATACGGAAAATCTGCGAGGCGCCCCTTTCTGCCGGATTACGCCCCATAAAGTGCAAACGGTTTGAAACCATCGAACTCCATTTGGAAGAGTATGAATCCATCCGGCTGTGCGATTATGAAATGATGACACAGGCAGAAGCAGCGGCACAGATGCAGATTTCGCGTCCCACACTTACGCGTATCTATGCCAGCGCACGCCAGAAAATGGCCCGTGCCTTGGTAGAGCAGGCAGCCATTACCATAGAAGGCGGCTCGGCTTATATGGACGGACAATGGTACCGCTGCGCGGATTGCAGCACTGCGTTCAATAACATCAATCCGGCTATGCGCGAAGGACAAATCTGCTGTCCGGTGTGTGGCAGCCGCCAGTTCACCCTCTGCAAAGAAGAAGATACATATAACATAAAAACGCTAAACATCATGAAGAAAATTGCATTGCCTACACGTGGCGGAGTCATCGACAATCACTTCGGCCACTGCGAATTCTACACCATCGTAACCGTATCCGAAGAGAACCAGATACTTGCTACACAAACTATCCCTTCTCCTCAAGGATGCGGATGCAAATCAAATATAGCCAGTAAACTGCAAGAAGACGGTGTTACCGTTATGCTGGCAGGAAATATGGGAGCTGGTGCACTACAGAAACTGGCAGCTCATAACATCCAGGTTATAAGAGGCTGTTCTGGACCAATCATGGAAGTAGTAAATGCCTATCTGGAAGGAAACTTACAGGATTCTGGAGAAGCCTGCCAACATCACCACGATGGAGATGAACATCATCAGTGTGGACATCATCAGTAATCCTTGGGTTAAACAAAAAGCCATATCCAGTTGCAACAATTAGGAAAGCATGGATATGGCTTTTTTATATACTAAAATCTGGCTACCTATCAAAAAGCAGTCTTTGTAAATGTTCCTCTTAAACGGATGTCAGTGGACGAAGCCCCTACTCTCACTTCAAACTCTCCCGGCTCTACAGTCCACTCCATATGCCGGTCCAAAATTTGCAAGTCTTCAGGTTGCAAAGTAAAAACAACTTTCTTCGTTTCTCCCGGTTTCAGACTAATACGCTCAAAACCACGCAACACCGATTCGTAAGCTATTACACTACTTACCTTGTCTCTCAGATAGAGTTGCACAACTTCATCTCCAGTCCGCTTACCAGTATTAGTGATGTCTACACTTACAGTAACAGGACTTTCTGTTCCACTGTTAGGTTGGGAAATCTGAAGATTGTTATACTTAAAAGTGGTATAACTCAGTCCGTAACCAAATGGATAAAGCGGTCCCAGCACACGAGTATCTCCCGAACCATTAGGGCCCGATGTATACTGACCTCCATGTGACCCCGGTTTAAATGGGAAATTATATTCTATCTGCCCGATACTCTTTGGGAAAGTTACCGAAAGACGTCCACCTGGATTATAAATACCAAACAGCGTATTAGCTATGGCTTCTCCTCCAAGTTGTCCTGGAAACCAAGCTTCTAGTATTGATGGAATATTTCTGTCTGCCCAGTTAATCGTAAGCGGTTGTCCATTAATAAGAACCAGCACTATTGGCTTACCTGTAGCATATAATTTCGCCAGCAACTGCTGCTGGCGACCAGGTAAGCTTAAATCAGTACGCGACCTACTTTCACCAGTACATCGCTCGTCTTCACCAAGTACAGCAATAATCACATCACAGTCTTCAGCAGCAGCAACAGCTTCATCCATCTGCTTAATTTCATCGTCTGCCAATGCCGTAGGAACTATTTCAGTATCAGGCCATCCTACATTGCGGGTTTCGCATCCTTTAGCATAAGCGACTTCTACATCACCATCTACAAAACGAGAAATACCATCAAACACCGTTATATTCTCCAATCCCTGTGGGCCATAACGGCTAGTCATATAATTAGTTTCCTTGGCCAACGGACCAGTAATGAGAATTTTACGCAAAGCCTTTTTGTCAAGCGGCAGCAAGTCTCCCTCATTCTTTAACAAAACCAGCGATTGCTGCTGCATGTCAAGCACAAAATCACGATGCAAGTTAACCCCTACCACCTTATCTGCATTTTGGGGATCTTCAACATAAGGTTGATCAAACAATCCCAATTCAAATTTTACACGCAGCACATCAGCTACCATACGATCTACAGATTGTATGGAAAGCCTTCCCTCCTCCACATTCTTACGCACCGGAAGAATATAATCCTCTGGAGGTGTAAAGTTAGTCCGCACGTTTAATCCGGCTTCTACCACCTGACGTACTGCATCTTCGTACGATTCTGCCACATGGTGCTTATTATAAACATACTCTACTGCCTCACTATCGCTCACAATATACCCGTTAAATCCGTAGTCCTGCCGCAAAAGTTCGGTCAGAAAATAATAACTGGCTGTTACCGGTACACCATCCCAATCATTATAACTGCTCATTACCCCCTTGGGATGTGTACGCCGAACCACTTTACGAAACGGATAAAGAAATATTTCGTGCAGTTCACGAGGGGCCACATGTGGATCGGTACGACACGCAGCATCACGCCCTCCCTTTGGCACACTGTATACGGCATAATGCTTTAGGGTCGAAGCCACTCCCTGACTTTGTATACCATCTACCATCTGGCAGCCTAGCTCAGCTACCAGATACGGGTCTTCTCCATAACATTCCAATACACGTCCCCAACGCGGGTCACGAGCAACATCCAGAATCGGTGCATATACATTTGTGTATCCCAATGCCTTAGCCTCCTTACCCGAAATCTCTCCAGCCTGACGAACCAATGCCCTGTTCCACGTGCTGCCAATTCCAATTGGGGCTGGATAAGGGGTTGCCTTAGTGTGGTTCAGCCCGTGTATTCCCTCATTCGAAAAATCCACTGGAATACCCAGCCGAGTTTCCTCAACAAACCAACGCTGAATCTGATTAATCGCTTTAGCATGATTACTGAACGGATAAATGAGATGAGGAGAACGCTTTCTGCCTCCTCCTACCCCGTTGAGTTGCTCGTCAATATTGGCAATACCGTCTTTCCATACTGATTCTTTCCATGCAGGGGTAGGCAAAGAATCCTTCAACACACGGCCATAACCGTATAGCGTGGCCATCTGGCATGACTTCTCTTCCAATGTCATCTGGTCAAGTAAATTTTTCACCCGAGCTTCAATCGGTGCTTTCGGATCTTCATACACATCCTTCACCCCATTCTTATTAAAGTCTATCCAACCTTTCTTATAGATAGATTTCTCTGCTCCTGCTGTTCCAATACAGATTAGCGTGCAGAGCAAAGAGCACATTTTTTTCATAATATTAAAATCATTAAATGGTTATTTCAATAAAAGTATCATCGTTGAGGTTTAAGCTTTACTACCTCTCCCAACTCAGGCAATAGGTAATCCATATCCAGCCGGCGTGCCTCTTCCGCAAACACCTTGGGAGGATCAAACAGCGGCTCATCCGAAAGGTCAAAAGTTCCATAATGCATCGGAACTGTCACCTTGGCGCCCATTTCGGCCGATGCCTTCAGTGCATCGTAAGGCGAGATATGATTAGGCCGCATAAACCATTTGGGCTTATAGGCACCAATGCCTATCATACAGTAGTCAATATGTGGGAAAAACTCAGGCAGCTCCTTGAAATGCGGTGCATACCCCGTATCACCGCTATTATAAATCACGATGCCGCCACACTCTATCATGAAAGCCCCCCACAGGCGTGTACCCCCATCACTCACTCCTCGTTTGCTCCAATGTTGGGCAGGAAGAAATGTCAGTTTCAAGTTTCCATCACTATACTGCTGATACCACCCGGCCTCTATTGTTTCCATAGCAGGAAACCACGAGTGTATCAACTCGCCCGTACCTACCCCACAGAAAAGTTTCATTCCCGGATTTTCAGCCACCAGCCGTGCCACACTGGGACGGTCCAGATGGTCAAAATGATCGTGACTGATCAGCAGGAAATCGATATCTTTAAAAATAGAAGGCAAGGCAGGAAAAGTGCTTCTACGTTTCACAAAAGGAATGCTCCCGAAAACCGGATCAATCATAAACCGGCAACCACCCAATTGCAGGAAAAACGAGTTATGCCCCAGCCATATCAGAGAATTACCTACAACACTGTCCAGCGAGCGCAAAAAGTGTACCTTGGGATTCCACTTGATAGTCTTCTTCTCTTTCCGTTGCGGATTGGGTGAAAAACGCCACTTCAGTACACTTCCCATCCCCGGACGCCACCGATGCTGACGGTTAAAAAAACGTCCCTTTACTGTAGGATTACCTTTCCAACAAGATTTTACTGTATGCAGATGACTATTTTTTCGAAATAAAATTCGTTCGCCCATAACCAGTGTTAAGTTTAAAAAAAACACAGACAGCACTACAGTGTTTTATTAAAAACAACCGCCGTACTACCTGTGCCGCATAAAAACATATTCTCCCGCTTGCTGCTACTGCATGCCTTAGAAATACATCATAAAACAATTATTTTTCAAGCAGTTCTTTCAGAAAGGCATCCAGTTCTTCATCCAAGCCTTTGAGCAAATCCTCGCTCAAAAGCAAAGTATCTTCATCGTCTACCAGCAAAAGCTCAGATACTGTCTCCTTGTCATCGTCCACCAATACAAACGAATAAGGCTTCAGCAATAAAAGATTGTCCAGCAGTTTCTTTTCTTTAAAACCGTTCAACGTGCAGGATAGTATGGATGCTGCCTGTTCATAAAAGTCTTCCTTATCATATTCTACCCACTCACCCACAATAGTGCGTGCCAGTTCCTGATCATCATCATCAAATACCACCAGCTCACCGCTATCTGAGTGCGGCTGCAGATGAATATCGGTAACGGTGGAACACTCAGAAGGAGACGCATACTTAGCCAACGCATCCTTCAGGCAACTGTTAATAGCGTTATGTGATTCTGCACTGATTTTCATATATTATACCTTTCTTTATCTCGTAAAAACAGAAGCTACTTCTACAAAACTTGTTTCCTTTTCCAAATTTACAAAAAATATTATTCTTGCAAACAATATACACTAAAAATTCTTATTGAAACGCAGCATCTGTACACCAAGCTTATTCAACTCTTCGGTACGCTGAGTAAGCTCCTTGGTATACCATTTCAGTATTTCAAGATCTTTTACGTCTGTTATGTTCAGATTTTCTGCCTTTTTCAGCCACTCCAATCCTTTGTCGGGTGCTCCTTCCATTTCATAACTTAATGCAATATTGAAGGCTGCCCGCATTTTTTTTCTACTGTTCTTTCCTGCTTTATCGTAAAGGTTTTGCCAAAGATTCCGGGCTTCGGCCCACTCTCCTTCCCGCACCCAAACACCGGCATCACGCATTTCAACACTGCCCCCATCAAAATAGCAGCGTTCTGCATTACGCCAATGCGGCAGCAGATAATCCGCCAAAGGCAAAACAGCGTTCTTCGAAACGCCTTCCACAACCGAACGGTCAGACAAAGTACGGGTCAAATAAAAATAAAGGCTATCAGATTTTGATACGGCATAAAGTGGACCGTCTTTTCCTGGCAGATAAACATGCACCAGCGGCTTCACGTCAGCAGACAGAACTTCTACCGGTCCCAATTCCCAATCCATGATTACTTTTCTGCTGGTTACTACCTCGAAATCGTCCAACGAGAAAAGCATGTCGACTCCCATTGCAGTCGTCAAGTCTTTAACTTGCATGGTCGAAAGAGTTTGCATTTTTCCCGTTCCAGAACCTGTATTCACTACCGAATCGCTGATAAGCGTTTCATCAAAATAACTTGCGTTGGCCACAGCCTCAGCAAAGGCCTCGGCTGCGATCTTACCGTCCGCCTGCACCTCACCGATTGTCAGTTTTTCATTTGCAGGAGACTGACCTGCCGGAAGATTATTTACAATCCCTACTTTACGCACAGATTCAGGATAATTGACTACAGAGGGCATCAGCTGTTCATAGCTGAATACTCTCACAGAGCTGCAGGATGTCAACAAGACACCTGCCAAACAAATTGCCAGAAGATATATTTTTTTCATTTTATGCTAGGTTTCTTACAAAATTAATGTATTCCACACACATGAAGAAGATTTTTCTTGTAAAAAACATAAATTTCATTTACGCAAATTCCGCATCATTACCATTTTCTTTTCAGCACTAGCCGTAAATGTTCTTACAGGTACAGTAGCATAATCACCGAATCTCGAACCTATATCTGTCCGTCTTCCATCGCTCTGCTACATAAACAGCCGACTGACTGTCAAAACATTCCTAGCCAATCATAAATAAGATGAACTTACATCTCAAGTAAGAAAAAAACTGGGTACTCTTTTGATTAAAGTTCGTCACACCCATGATGCATAATCCCGACAAAGACAAAAAAATTCCCTCATTCCCAGCTAAAAACCGAGAACGAGGGAATTCACCACTATGATTTTATAAGAATCTTTTCTTAGAACTGATCTTTACCGTGGCAGTTTTTATATTTCAATCCGCTACCACAAGGACAAGGATCGTTGCGGCCTACAGTCTTTTCGGCACGAACTGGTTCCTGTTTTGCTTCGCGTGTATCACGACCTGCAGCAGCCTGCTGATCCGGATCATCCAGATTTACCTTTTCTTCTTTATACTGCTGGCGTGGAGTACGCTGTTCGGGAGCTGCTTGACGAACCTGCTGTGGCTCCTGTACCGGTATCTGTCCGCGCATCAATACAGAGATAGTATTGTTATTAATCTTGCTCACCATGTTATCGAACAGGTTAACAGATTCCAGTTTGAAAATCAACAGCGGATCTTTCTGTTCGTAACTTGCATTCTGTACAGAGTGTTTCAGTTCATCCAGCTCGCGCAAGTTTTCTTTCCATGCATCATCGATGGTATGAAGCAAGATAGCCTTTTCGAATGCTTTCACGATTTCCTTCGATTCGCTTTCGTAAGCGGCCTTCAAGTTTACAGAAATATTATACAGACGTTTACCGTCGGTAATAGGAATCATGATGTTTTCGTACATATGACCCTGATTTTCGTATACCTGCTTGATAACCGGATTAGCAATCTGAGCCATACGTTCACATTTACGCTTGAAGTTGGCCATTGCTTCCTGGAACAAGATTTCTTCCAGATCCTCGCGCTTCTTAGAACGGAAATCTTCTTCTGTAAACGGAGCTTCCATAGCCAGCGTATGCAGAATTTCCATTTTAGCCTGCTCATAATCACCCAACTCTACCGCATAGCAGCAACGGTCCCAAATCATGTTCACGATATCCATACCGATACGTTCTCCCATCAGGGCGTGACGACGTTTGGTATATACTACTGTACGCTGCTTGTTCATAACGTCATCGTATTCCAACAAACGTTTACGGATACCGAAGTTGTTTTCTTCTACTTTCTTCTGTGCACGCTCGATTGAGTTAGAAATCATCTTGTGCTCAATCATCTCGCCTTCCTTGAAGCCCAGCTTATCCATTACGGTAGCAATACGGTCGGAAGAGAACAGACGCATCAGGTCGTCTTCCAGAGATACGAAGAATACAGAAGAACCCGGGTCTCCCTGACGACCGGCACGACCACGCAACTGACGGTCTACACGACGTGACTCGTGACGCTCAGTACCAATAATGGCCAAACCACCAGCTTCCTTGATTTCCTTGCTCAGTTTGATATCGGTACCACGACCG
Organism: uncultured Bacteroides sp.; assembly: GCA_900556845.1. Classification (GTDB taxonomy): domain Bacteria; phylum Bacteroidota; class Bacteroidia; order Bacteroidales; family Bacteroidaceae; genus Phocaeicola. The sequence continues at coordinate 17,118 of USQO01000002.1, forward strand.
GCCATGTTGGTAGCAATGGTAACAGTACTTGCAAAACCGGCTTTTGCTACGATTTCGGCTTCTTTCTGGTGCAACTTCGCATTCAGCACATTGTGAGGTATCTTACGCATGGTAAGCATCTTGCTCAACATTTCAGAAATTTCTACCGAAGTAGTACCTACCAGTACCGGACGGCCTGCCTGGACCATCTTTTCTACTTCTTCGATAACGGCTTTATATTTTTCGCGTTTTGTCTTGTATACGCGGTCGTTCATATCCTTACGGGCGATAGGACGGTTAGTAGGAATTACTACTACATCCAGTTTGTAGATATCCCAGAACTCGCCTGCTTCTGTTTCTGCAGTACCGGTCATACCCGAAAGTTTGTGATACATACGGAAGTAGTTCTGCAGGGTGATAGTTGCGAATGTCTGTGTAGCCGCCTCTACCTTCACACCTTCCTTCGCTTCAACAGCCTGATGCAAACCATCGCTCCAGCGACGGCCATCCATGATACGACCGGTCTGTTCGTCGACAATCTTCACCTGTCCGTCCATTACCACGTAGTCGGTATCCTTTTCGAACATGGTGTAAGCCTTCAGCAGCTGGTTGATAGTGTGTACACGTTCCGACTTGATGGCATAGTTAGTAAGCAACTCGTCTTTCTTAGCCAGCTTTTCTTCTTCGCTCAAGTCTTTTTCGTTTTCCAAAGCAGACAACTGAGCAGTGATATCCGGCAATACGAACAAAGTAGGATCCTGTGAGTTACCGGTAATCAATTCGATACCCTTATCTGTCAAGTCTACACTCTTCAGCTTTTCATCGATAACGAAGTAAAGCGGATCGGTAGCTTCAGGCATACGCTTGTTGTTGGCTTCCATATAGATAGCCTCAGTCTTCAGCATACCAGCCTTGATACCCGGTTCGCTGAGGAACTTAATCAACGCTTTATTCTTAGGCAGAGCCTTGTGTGTACGGAACAATGCCAGGAATCCGGCTTCTACATCTTCTTTCTTGTCAGAAGCAATCAGACGTTTTGCATCAGCCAGATACTGAGTAGCCAGACGGCGCTGTGCTTCAACCAGACGTTCAACCAGCGGACGAAGTACTTCGAACAACTGGTCTTCGCCTTTAGGAACAGGACCAGAAATAATCAACGGAGTACGAGCATCGTCAATCAATACAGAGTCCACCTCATCGACAATGGCATAGTTGTGCTTGCGCTGAACCAGGTCGCGCGGGCTGTTAGCCATGTTGTCACGCAAGTAGTCGAAACCAAATTCGTTGTTTGTACCGAAAGTAATATCAGCCATATAAGCACGGCGACGCGCTTCAGAGTTAGGCTGGTGTTTGTCAATACAGTCTACGCTCAAACCGTGGAACATGTAGAGCGGACCCATCCATTCAGAGTCACGCTTAGACAGGTAGTCGTTCACAGTAACCACATGCACACCGTTTCCTGTAAGCGCATTCAAGAATACCGGCAAGGTAGCCACCAATGTCTTACCTTCACCAGTCGCCATTTCGGCAATCTTACCCTGATGCAGTACTACACCACCGAAGAGCTGTACATCATAATGCACCATGCTCCATGACATTTCGTTACCACCGGCAGTCCAGTGATTTTTCCAGATAGCCTTATCACCTTCAATACGCACAAAATCTTTACCCTGTGCAGCCAGCTGACGGTCGAAATCAGTAGCAGTTACTTCTATTTCTTCGTTTTCAGACAGACGGCGTGCTGTATCCTTCACAATTGAAAAAGCTACAGGCAACACATCGTTCAGTGCTTTTTCGTATTTATCAAGTACTTCTTTTTCCAGCTTATCAATCTGTGCAAAGACGGCCTCACGTTTTTCCAGCTCGGTGTCTTCGATAGAAGCTTTCAGCTCGGCAATTTTCTTCACCTCTTCGGCAGCCGAATCCTTGATGTACTTTTTCAGTTCTTCTGTTTTTGCACGCAGTTCGTCGTGACTTAACTTGGCAACCTCCGGATACGCAGCTTTAATCTTTTCAACCCACGGCTGAATTTCCTTCATATCGCGAGAAGCCTTATTTCCGAACAGTTTGCTGATAAATTCATTAAATCCCATTGTATTGTTGTTTTTATTGTTTCAAAATTTTAAAAAATCAGTATTTAATCTCAGTTAACGGTGGTAGCGTACTGGCATTAGGAGCTCGAATACGCATAAAATGCGCCATAGTAGGTATAATGGCACCTACCTGCACCGGATCATAAATCTTTGCAGGACGAATATTGTTGCCGAAGAAGAACAACGGCACAGAAGCATATGCGCTGCGCACTACCTTTACATCGTTGGTATAGTCGCGCACCACAGTCCATCCAGGAAGCACTTCTACCATCAAATCGCCCGAGCAAAGCGGATTATAACTGTTTCTTATTTTTTCTATTTTCGGATTCCAGGCTCCCAACAACAGTCGCTGTGAGGAATAGGCTTCCTTAACACCACTGAACTGCACTAAGAAATCAGCCGAGCGGTTAAGTATTTCTGTCAGATTAAGCTTGCGTTCCTCGATAAGTTTTCGGTTAAGGTATAGCTGGTTATCAAAATAAGTGTCTACATATTGCCCTTGTCCATAAATAGCCATTAGGTACATATTGAGCAAAGCAGCACAACGCTTGATGTAGAACTCACCACCAGGTATCTTATATTGAGGAGGATCAGCCGGTTCCGGGTCAGCATAACCTGTAGATGTTATAAAAAACAAGGTATTGGCCAATCCCACTTTTTTATCAATGATATCAAGCAAATCTCCCAGTGTATTGTCCAGACGTGCATAGACATCTTGTATTTCCATAGGGCACTGTACACTGGATGCGTGATTGTAATTACCGGCATAATAACCGATAGAAAGAAGATCAGGAATATTATCCTGCCCTATAAACGACGCATTAAGACAAGCATTAACCAACTTATTGACTTCATCGTTGGCCATAGGACTTGTTTTAAGGATGCGATACTTTTCACCACGTTCATCATCAAACTTATGGCGGAATGTAAGTTGCTTCACATCTGAAGTTACATACTTGTAACTAGTAACCGGCAATGAGGGTTCCCATACCATATCAGCGATACGAAAATCCAGCCCCTGATGGTCATTGAAATAGGTAGCCCACTGAGGGAAGTCGCCATAATAGGTTGTTCCGCACCATTTACCATTATAATCGTTTATCCAGAATGCACCTTTTGATGCATGACCAGCTGCAAAGACAGCCATTTCACGCGTAGGAGCTATTGAATAAGTGATAGCCTGGCCCTGAGTGGCAACCATCAACTCATCTGCTAATGTAGAAACCGACAAATGTTTCGGAGATGTATTTTCTGAGGTATAGATACCCATAAATGCAGGATCGTCCGTACTCTTGATAACCCGAAGGGTATTACGGTCCATCCAATAATCGGCTACAACGCCATTAGTATAAGGGTTTCCACCGGTATAGATAGCTGCTACCGATGATGAAGGATCGGGATTGATAAAATCATATTCTGCATTATAATAAACGCGACCTTCCTTGAGCAAGCGTTTGAATCCACGCTCACCATACAAAGCAGTAAAAGCTTCTATATAGTCTGAACGTAACTGATCAATGGTAATCCCTACGACCAATCGCGGGACAGCAGGTACGTTTTGTGCCTGTAGACCGGTACAGACTATAACAGTAATAAGCGAGGATAATATGCGTTCTTTCATTTTTTCTTTTTCATTATAATTAGGTAACTGGCAGATGCCACCCACAAACTAAGTGCCAAAGGTAATATTGTTGAATTAAATTCTTGTGGCAAAACAGGGATTAAGATTATAAAAAGTGTTAAATATACGAGATTTATTAAATGATATGGCTCTTTTTTACCTTTTACGGCATGATATATCAAGAAAGGCAGGTAAATCAACGGCAATGGATTCAGCAAAGCCAGCAGCCAATTTGATCCTACCGTAGGATGTACAGAACAGAAAAACAAAAAAGCAATGATACAGCCTGCCAATCCTTGTACGACAAACAGAAGCACATACCACCAATGTGGGATGCGACGTAAATATAAATAGTAAGCTGCAACAATGATTGAAACAAACAAAAGTACTACACCCGCCACAAAGGGAGAAAATGGCAATAAAGGCTCTGTTGATTCATGCAGAACATCTACTATCTTTGTTTCTTCCAAAACCAAAGGCCGACGAGTACCGTCAGAGGATACGATGACTGCCTTCCCTGCAGCTTCTTTCATATAAAAAGGAGCAAACATCTGCTCACGGTTTGAAATCGTCTGGTCAGCCTGAGCTCCCAAACACAAATCAATTCCAAATTCTTCCCATGCATACCCTTCTGTATACTGGTGGACAATATCGCGAAAAGACAGTCTACCAGAAGCTTCAGGATATTCAATCTTACCATTAATGCATTGTTCTATACGGTCGCGGGCTCGAGTAGTGCAGTTATCATAAAAGAAATTATATCGGTAAATTCGGTTTTGCGGCAAATAATTTTCTTCGAGCAAATGCCATAAGCGTAGTTTTTCATCTGACTTTAAATTCAATGTCTGCTGATAAACAGAAGAGCCGCGCATAGCATATTCTGTCTCAAAATAACGAAAAGGCACAATACCGAGCTGATAGTCAGTTTCACCTTTCACAAATCGGTAAACAAAATTAGGCGTATTAAAACTAAAGACACCATAGTTAAAGACCCAATCAATATCGCGTGAAGGATCTTCAAAACGTAAAGCTGTATGCCCGAAAAGTGCATAAATTTCTGTTCCTGGCTCACAGGTCAACAAACTTACCCGAATACTATCTTGTGCTTTAGCCGAAAAAGCACACATTAAAAACAATGTTACATATATATATAAGGTAGTATACAATCTTCTCATACCTAAAAAACAGTTTAATAAAAGGTTGTTGGGCAAAATTACACGTATTTATTCATAAAATCTACAGAAATAATGATTTTTGTTATAGAACCTATTCTTTTTTTCTTTTAATTTGCATACGAAAAAACAAGAATTGTGGAGTTAATTATAGATATTGGAAATTCGAACGCAAAACTGGCTGTGTTTGACAACGGAAAGATAGTAGAGGTATTACGCGGCTCCAATCACTCACTGGACTGCCTTCCGCTACTATATAATAAATACCCGATCACAAGAGGTATTTATGCTACAGTTATTACACTAAGCAATACCATCAGAAAGCAATTGGGGAAACTTCCTTTTCCCATCATGCAACTGACAAAAGATACGCCAGTTCCTATAACGAACCTATACCACACCCCAGAGACATTAGGTATGGATCGTATTGCAGCTGTTGTCGGAGCACACAACCAGTACCCAGACCGGAATCTGCTGGTGATTGATGCCGGAACAGCTATTACCTATGAATTTATAGATGCAGAGGGACGCTATCATGGAGGAAACATATCACCAGGCATGTACACACGATTCAAAGCACTGAATATATGCTGTGATAAGCTTCCACTTATACATAAATCAGGTGAAAAGCCTGAATTTGGCTATGATACAGAAACGGCAATCAGAGCTGGTGTAATTCGCGGCATCGAATTTGAGATAAATGGATATATAGCAATGATGCAAAAGAAATATTCAGATCTTTTGGTTTTTTTAACTGGAGGAGAAGATTTTTCTTTTGATACAAACTTAAAAAATATCATCTTTGCAGATAGATTCCTAGTATTGAAAGGACTAAACAGAATTTTAAACTATAATGATTAATCGTAAAACACTGATAAGCGCACTTTTTGTACTTGGTAGCACCGGGGTTGTTTCGGCGCAATCGAATACAAACTCTCCTTATACCCGATATGGTTTTGGACAGTTATCCGACCAGTCATTCGGCCATAATAAAGCTATGGGAGGAATAGGATATGCAATAAGAAACGGAGGACATATCAATCCAAGCAATCCTGCATCCTATACAGCAGTAGACTCACTGACTTTTCTTTTCGATATAGGAATGGGCCTCAAAAATTCAAACTTCAGCGAAGGGAACGTTTCTACAAATGCAAAGAATGCCAGCTTTGACTATATTGCCATGCAATTCCGCCTTTGGGAAAGAATGGGTATAACATTCGGTTTTTTACCATTCTCTTCTGTTGGATATAGTTTAAAATCTACCAATACACTTACCAGCGAAAGCGGTAAGTCCAGTGATGTTACACAATCTACAACCTTTACGGGAGAAGGCGGCCTACATCAGGTGTTCATGGGATTGGGATTCAAGATCGTGAACAATTTATCGATTGGTGCTAATATTTCTTATCTATATGGCGATGTTACGCATCAAACAACTGCCGCATTCAGCAACTCAGCAGACGCTACGATGGTAAGTAACGTAGCCAGCGTTAAAAGCTATAAGTTGGATTTAGGATTGCAATACACACAAAAATTAAGCAAGCTAGATTTCCTAACACTGGGTCTGACCTACAACTTAGGGCATAATCTGAACAGTAGTATGGAAAAAACCATTCAAATGCTGGAAATAGGTTCTTCTGGATATTCCGTAGTCAGCTCAAATAGTAACGTATCTAGAGATGGTTTTTCTATTCCACATATTTATGGTGTTGGTTTAGTATACGGTCGTGGAGGAAGACTCACATTAGGAGCTGATTATACATACCAGCAGTGGGCCAAAGCTAAATACGATGGTAACGAGAATTACTATAGCAACTCATCCAAAATATCTGTCGGCGGTGAATTTATACCGAACTTCCTGAGCAAAAATTATTTTAAAAGAATTCGTTATCGGGCTGGTATATTCTATTCAACCCCTTATACCAAAACTTATACGGCAGACGGTTTTGTGGATGGTGGAAAAGAATATGGTGCAAGCCTTGGTTTTGGATTTCCCCTACATTTGTATCAACGTCGAAGTATCTTAAACATTTCTGGACAGTATACACACGTAGCACCTAAGTATTCTGGAATGCTTTCTGAAAATCGTTTCCAGATAAACATTGGTATCACTTTCAATGAAAGATGGTTTATGAAATGGAAAGTTGAATAATAAATAAGAAAACGCAACTTAAAATAAACAACTAAAATTTATATACGATGAAAATGAAGATGGTTACAGCGCTGTGTGTTCTTTCATTAAGTGCAACAGCAACATTTGCTCAGAAAGGAGTAGAAGATGGTTCTCGATTCGGTCATGGTGAAGACAGTGTTCGCTGCTTGCAGAACATTAGCATTTATACTGAATACGTAAAGACCAACAACTTCAAAGACGCTTACAAACCTTGGTTGGCTGTATTCAATGAAGCTCCATGGGCTCAGGTAGGTACATATACTAACGGTGCTAAGATTTTGCGCGGTTTGTTCATGGCTACTAAGGATGCGGCTGAACAGAAACAATATTTGGATCAGCTGATGAAAGTTTACGACCAGCGTATTGAATATCTTCCTAAGTTGAATACTCTGATTAGAACTCCGGATACTAAAGGGGCTATTCTGGGTATGAAAGCACATGATTATATTACTTTCTCAGGTCCTAACGTTGACGTAAACAAAGCATATGACATGTTGAAAGAGTGTCTTGATTCAGAAAAAGAAAAAGCAGACTACTTTGTTTACATGGATTTTATGGATATTTCTGCTAAAAAGCTGAAAGCAGACCCAAATCATAAAGAACAATTCATTCAGGATTATCTGACAGCTTCTGGCTATGCTGATGCGGCTCACAAAGCGGCAAAGAAAGCAAGTGCACAGAAAAACCTGCAAATTGCTAAAGAAAACGTAGATGCATACTTTATTAATAGTGGTGCAGCAAGCTGTGAAAACCTGCAAGCTATCTATGGTCCGAAAGTAGCTCAAAACAAAACAAATCTGGACTATTTAAAACAGGTTATTTCTGTAATGCAGTTATTGAAATGTACAGACCAGCAAGCTTATTTCGATGCATCTGAAGCTGCTCATGCCATTGAACCAACTGCAGCTACTGCTGTAGGTTGTGCATACATGTACTACAAAAAAGGCGATATGGATAAGAGTATGAATTATTTCGATCAGGCTATCGAGCTTGAACAGGATGCTGTTAAAAAAGCAGAATACTGCTACAATGCTGCCGTAGTTTTGTTCAGCAAGAAGCAGTATAGCAGAGCTAAACAGTATGCTAATAAAGCTATCGCCACTAATGGCAGCTACGGACAGCCTTATATTCTGATTGCTCAAATGTATGCAGCTAGCCCTAACTGGAGTGATGAAGGTGCATTGAACAAATGTACTTACTTTGCTGTTATTGATAAACTTCAACGCGCAAAAAGCGTTGACCCAAGTGTAGCTGAAGAAGCAAACAAGTTGATTTCTACTTACTCTCGCCACACTCCTAAAGATGAAGATTTGTTCTTCCTTGGATTAAAGAAAGGGTCAACAGTCCAAATCGGTGGATGGATTGGCGAAACTACAACGATTAGATAAACCTATGTCAACAAGACAAAATAAAGAAACTAATTCATTAACTATTTACATAACAGCTGCCATCTTGGTGGCTGTTATGTTTATTTTATTTCCGGCCTGTAGTGGTCAAAAGAAAAAAACAGCTCCAGCCATTATAGAAGGCGACTCTCTACCTACCATGCGTTCGACTGGTGTAGAAACCTTAGTATCAGACTCAGGCATGATACGTTACAAAGTTATAACAGAAGAATGGCTAATTTTTAGTAAAAGGAATCCGCCTTTTTGGGCATTCGAAAAAGGGGTATATTTGGAAAAGTTTGACTCACTATTCCATATCGATGCCAGCATAAAAGCAGATACAGCTTATTACTACGAGACAATAAAATTATGGGAACTGCGTCATAATGTTCACATCCGAAGCCAGAAAGGTGAAAAATTCGATACAAACCAACTGTTCTGGGATCAAGAAAACCAAAAAATATATTCTGATAAATTCATCAGGATTGAGGGTAATGACCGTATCCTTACGGGATATGGCTTCGAATCTAATCAAGAAATGACAGAGTATAGGATTTTTAACAACACAGGTGTTTTCGCAGTAGAAAATACACCTACTGCAAAAGATACACTACAACAAGATAGCATTCATTAATCATTCAGCCGCAAATGGGACTTATCATAGAACTACTTATTTCAATGGCTTTTTCTGCTTTTTTTTCCGGCATGGAAATTGCTTTTGTATCATCCAGCAAACTGAGATTTGAAATGGACAGAGAAAACGGAGGTTTTACAACTCGTATTCTCAGTGTGTTTTACAAAGACCCGAATAACTTCATATCCACAATGCTTGTAGGGAATAATATAGCATTAGTTATCTACGGTATCTTGATGGCCCAAATTATCGAAACACATTTACTCAATGATATGATAACTAATCAAGCTATTATGGTCATGGTACAAACAATTATCTCCACCTTAATCATATTGGTTACTGGAGAATTTATGCCAAAGACTTTATTTAAAATTAATCCCAATTTTACCTTAAGACTTTTTGCAGTACCATGTTTTGCTTGCTATGTCATTCTTTATCCAATCAGTAAATTCGCATCGGGGATTTCTACTCTACTATTATGGTTTACAGGAACAAAAATAAACAAAGAGCACACCAAACGAGCTTTTACAAAAGTCGATTTGGATTATCTGATTCAAAGCAGTATAGATGACACCGAAAATAAAGAAGAAATAGAGACAGAAATCCAAATTTTTCAGAATGCTTTGGATTTTTCCAATATAAAAATCAGAGATTGCATGATTCCGCGCACAGAAATCATTGCTATCGAAACCACTGCAACTATAGAAGAACTGAAGAATAGTTTCATCGAAAGCGGAAAAAGTAAAATCCTAGTTTATAATGAAAATATCGACAACATTGTAGGATATATCCACTCGTCCGATATGTTCTATGAAGGAAAAGAGTGGACAAAAAAAGTACGAGCTATTCCTATTGTACCCGAAACTATGGCCGCGCAAAAACTGATGAAGCTGTTCATGCAGCAGAAAAAATCGCTTGCAGTCGTTGTTGATGAATTTGGAGGTACAGCCGGAATTGTTGCTATGGAAGACTTGGTCGAGGAAATTTTCGGCGAAATAGAAGACGAACATGATTTTGACTCTGAAGTAGCCAAGCAAACAGCCAACGGGGAATACGTAATGTCCGGGCGACTGGAAATTGAAAAGGCAAACCAGAAATTCGACTTAAAGTTACCTGAATCTGACGAATATCAGACAATCGGCGGACTGATTTTACATTATTACCAGAGTATCCCAAAAGCACATGAAGTCATCAATATCGGCAACTTTGAATTTAAAATCATCAAAGTAACAGCCACTAAAATAGAGCTGGTGAAGCTGAAAGTGAAATAAGGACTACATTTTTTGCGTATAAAATAGCTTGTGAAATACATTTTTTGTATCTTCGTGCGCTAAATACTAAAATAAGGAAAAACAATAAACAAAAAACTATAAATAAATGGCAACTTTACAAAAAATCAGAAGCAAAGGACCCCTGTTGGTCGTTGTAATTGGTCTTGCCCTTTTTGCATTCGTCGCTGGTGACGCATGGAAAGTTTTACAGCCACACCAAGGCAAGCAAGACGTAGGAGAAATTAATGGTGAAACGCTCTCTGCTCAGGATTTCCAGAAAATGGTAGAAGAGTATAGTGAAGTTATCAAACTTACGAACGGACTGACTTCACTGAATGATGACCAGCAAAACAACATTAAAGACCAAGTATGGCAAACATACGTTAACAATAACCTGATTGCCAGCGAAGCAAAAAAACTGGGTCTGAAGGTTACTGACGCTGAAATCGAAGCTATCATCAACGAAGGTACAAACCCATTGTTGTTGCAGAGTCCTTTCCGCAACCCACAGACTGGCGCATTCGATAAGGATATGCTGAAAAAATTCTTGGTTGATTATGCCAACATGGGTTCATCACAGATGTCATCTCAGTATGCTGAATATTACCAGCAAATGTACAACTACTGGAAGTTCATCGAAAAGACATTGAAAGAATCTACACTGGTACAGAAATATCAGAATTTGATTGCTAAATCATTGATTTCAAACTCTGTTTCTGCTGAAGATGCATTCAAGGCACGCTCTGAACAGTCTGACCTGCTTCTGGCTGCTATTCCTTATTCTTCTATCAACGATTCTACCGTACAGGTTAGCAACGATGAAATCAAGGAACTGTATAACAAAAGAAAAGAAAGCTTCAAACAGTTGGCTGAAACCCGTAACATCAAGTACATCGACGTGCACGTTGTTCCTTCTGAAGCTGACCGCAAAGCTGTAGAAAAAGATGTAACTGATTATAGCTCACAGTTGGCTACTACTACATCAGACTACGCAACTTTCATCCGTTCTACTGGTTCAACAGTTTCTTTCAACGATGTTGTTGTAAACAAGACAGCACTTCCTTCAGATGTTGCTACTCGCTTGGACTCAACAACTGTTAACGAAGTATACGGACCTTACTACAACCAGAGCGATGACTCATTCAACGCATTTAAGATTATTGCTAAAGAATCTGCTCCAGACTCAATCCAGTTCCGTCAGATTCAGGTTTATGCAAACACTATCGATGCAACAAAAACTTTGGCCGACAGTATCTACACTGCTTTGAAAGGTGGTGCCGACTTTGCTGAACTGGCTAAGAAATACGGACAAACCGGTGAAGCTACTTGGGTAGATGCTCGTAGCTGGGAAAATGCTACTCTGGATGCTGAAAACGCTAAGTTCGTAAATACGCTGATTAACCAGCCTGTTAAAGAATTGGCTAACCTCGAAATTGGTCAGGCTAACGTAATCCTGCAGGTTATGGACAAGAAAGCTATGAAACCTAAATATAAAGTTGCTGTTGTTAAATGCCCAGTTGAGTTCAGCAAAGAAACTTACAACGATGCATACAACAAATTCAGCCAGTTTGTAGCTCAGAATACTACATTGGCAGATATGGAAAAGAATGCTGAAGAAAACGGCTACCGTATCATGTCTAACGAAGACTTCAGCAGCGCTTCTCATTATGTAGGTGGTGTTAAATCTACTCGCGAAGCTCTGAAATGGGTATTCAGCGCAAAAGAAGGCGAAGTTTCTCCGCTGTACGAATGTGGTGAAAACGATCACCTGATGGTTGTTGGTCTGGAAGCTATCCATCCGGAAGGATACCGTAGCATCAATCTGGTTGCAGATCAGCTGAAAGCAGAACTTATCCGCGATAAGAAAGCTGAAAAGATTATGGCAAGCATGGCTTCGGCTACTTCATTCGACCAGGCAAAGGCTTTGACTAACGCAGTAAGCGATTCAGTAAAGCACGTAACATTTGCTGCTCCTGCATTCATCGCTGTAACAAGTGCCAGCGAACCGGTAATCGGTGCTTATGCAAGCAAAACTGATGTAAATAAGCTTTCTGCTCCTATCAAAGGTACAAGAGGTGTTTACATGATTCAGGTTTACAACAAAGAAAAGAGTTCTGAAGAATTCGACGCTAAAGCAGAAGAAGCTACACTGGCTAACATGACTGCAAACATCGCAATCCGTCAGTTCATCGGCGACTTGTATCAGAAAGCCGAAGTTAAAGACAGCAGATACTTGTTCTTCTAATCATAGCACAAGGCTATATAGTATATAAAAAATCCCAGCTTCCTCCGTTCTGAAAAAGGAAACTGGGATATTTTATTTTCCAGCATATGCTCATTATGATTGTTCTTCCACCTGCAAATAAACCTGATAACGCGTACCGGGTTTTACCGGTGTCAGTGAGAAATATCCGCTTTGCAATCTGCCATCCGCTGTAAGACGGACCGGATGTGCTGCAGAAAGCTGTTTATGTGCCTCTAAAGCTTCCCCGTCTGCTCCATAATGCTCAACGACATACCACCCCTGCACCGATGGTGCCAGATAGGTATCAGTAATCAGACGGGATACAACTCCCATATTCATACGCAGATTGATTTCCACGCAAGGATGAACCCGATAACCATCCTCCGTACGGCAAACCATCATATCCACTCCCAGATAGCCGGAATAGGAGGTCCCGAGCAGACCAGACAATACCGCAACCAGTGTGGCACGGACTTCCTGCAAGACATCAGCAGTTACCCACGTACATAAGCGCTGTTCGATGGCCTCATTGGTCGCGAGCCAATTTGCCTTGTAGTTTCCATGCGTATCGGTATCAAAAAACGAGTAGCCGACAAAACGTACATCACCATTACCCACAACCAGAAATTCCATGGCAAAATCACAAACCTTGTCGTAAAGGGGTTCCAGCATCAGATACCCCTGTGTACGCAGAATGCGGGCAACCCATCCGGCTACGGAATCTGTCAGAGTATCCAAAGACAAACGGACCAACCCTCTCCCACTTCCAGACCAGGGCGCCTTCAGGATAGACTGCCCCGTCTGTTGCAATCCCTGTTTTACCTCTTCGAAGGAGCGACAGACCTTAGCTTCTCCACAAATACCATGCTTACCCATAAAAGCCTGCAACACCTCCACACATTGCTGACGCCCTGCAAGTACCCGATAACGGACCAACTGCTCCTCCGTCGGAAGAGATTCGGCAGCAATACCGGATTCCTGCAAACAGTGAACCAAAGCTTTGTTCCATCCCCAGGGATGATAATTTCCTTTCGACCACTCATCAGTCCAGTCCACATCAGGCAAGGCCAGTCCGCCCTGCGACTGCTTGCGGAGTATCTCCACGTCATCCATAGCTGCCACCTTTACCGTAAGCAAAGCATCAGTTTCCATACACTGCCATGCCATACCCACCGAAGGGAAAAACGGTGAATCTCCTTGCCCGGTAACCTCTTCCCTACCGGAAAGACAAGCAGCAAACCAAGCCGGCAGAACAGCAAGGTCGTCTGCCATCCGGCCTATTTCGGCAGGCATCTTATAATAAGGTGTATTGTTGGCCAAAGCCATGTCCTGTTCGGGATTAAAATAAAATATTTCTACACACATAAAACCAAGATAACAAGAACAATAACACAAAGATAGCAAGTTAAAAGGAATATTTTGCCAACTCCAGTTTGCATTTTAAGAAACAATTACTACATTTGCAAGGATAAACTTGCAACATGGAAACGTTTTACAGAACTCATAGCTACTTAGTAGAGCACACCAATGCTCCTGTTCGGCGTGCTCTAATGGATGAAATAGATTGGAGTCATCGCCTCATCGGAATTAAAGGTACCCGTGGGGTAGGAAAAACCACCTTCCTGTTACAATATGCCAAAGAAAAATTTGGTTTCGACCGTTCGTGTCTGTTCATCAATATGAACAACTTCTATTTTTCGGCACACAGCATCGTAGAGTTTGCAGGTGAATTTGTAAAACAGGGAGGTAAAGTACTGCTTATCGACCAGGTTTTCAAGCACCCCGACTGGAGTCATGAACTGCGTACCTGCTACGAACGGTATCCACAACTGAAAATTGTGTTTACAGGTTCATCGGTAATGCGTCTTAAAGACGAAAATCCGGAACTGAACGGTATCGTAAAGTCGTACAACCTGCGCGGTTTTTCTTTCCGCGAATTCCTGAATCTGCAAACCGGCAATAATTTCCAGCCATTCTCTCTGGAAGAAATCCTCAACGGCCACGAACATCTGGCTAAAACCATTCTTCCACACATCAACCCCGTACACTATCTGCAAGACTACATCCATCATGGATTTTATCCATTTTTTCTGGAAAAGCGCAATTTTTCTGAAAACTTGCTCAAAACCATGAATATGATGATAGAAGTAGATATTCTTTTAATCAAACAAATAGAGCTGAAATATCTCTCCAAGATAAAAAAATTACTATATTTGTTGGCAGTAGACGGACCTGTAGCCCCCAACGTAAGTCAGTTGGCGGCAGACATCCAGACATCTCGTGCTACGGTAATGAACTACATCAAGTACTTGGCCGATGCACGCCTCATCAACATGGTTTACCCAGACGGAGAGCAATTCCCCAAAAAACCATCGAAGATTATGCTGCATAACACCAATCTGATGTACAGCATTTATCCCGTAAAGGTTGAAGAACAGGATGTACTGGAAACCTTCTTCGTCAACTCCTTATGGAAAGACCATAAGATTAGCAAGGGAGAAAAAGGAACTTCATTCCGGGTAGACGGCGAACTTCATTTCCGCATTTGTCCCGAAGGCTGCAAATTCAAGAACAGCCCGAACGTGTACTATGCACTTCACAAGTCGGAACTGGGGCACGGCAACCAGATACCGCTATGGATGTTCGGCTTTTTGTATTAAGAACACTATTAAAGATTTTAATTACCTAATAATTAGTAATTTTTATGACTAAACAAAAAAAATTCATCACTTGTGATGGTAACCAGGCTGCAGCACATATTTCATATATGTTCTCAGAAGTTGCAGCTATCTACCCTATCACCCCATCTTCTACAATGGCTGAATATGTAGACGAATGGGCAGCCGCAGGTCGTAAAAACATCTTCGGCGAAACTGTTTTGGTTCAGGAAATGCAATCAGAAGGTGGTGCTGCCGGTGCTGTTCACGGCTCACTGCAGGCAGGTGCATTGACAACTACTTATACTGCATCACAGGGTCTTCTGTTGATGATCCCTAACATGTACAAAATTGCCGGTGAATTCCTTCCTTGCGTATTCCACGTATCAGCTCGTACACTGGCATCACACGCATTGTGTATCTTCGGTGACCACCAGGACGTAATGTCTTGCCGTCAGACTGGTTTCGCAATGTTGTGCGAAGGTTCTGTACAGGAAGTTATGGACTTGGCTGGTGTTGCTCACTTGTCAACTATCAAGTCTCGCGTTCCATTCGTTAACTTCTTCGACGGTTTCCGTACTTCACACGAAATCCAGAAAATCGAAATGCTGGAAAACGAAGACCTGGCTCCGCTGGTAGACCAGAAAGCTTTGGCTGAATTCCGTGAACGTGCTTTGTCACCAAACAAACCAGTTGCTCGCGGTATGGCTGAAAACCCAGACCACTTCTTCCAGCACAGAGAATCTTGCAATCCGTTCTATGAAGCAGTTCCAGCTATCGTAGAAGAATATATGAACGAAATCAACAAGATTACAGGACGTAACTACGGCTTGTTCAACTACTACGGTGCTGAAGATGCTGAACGCGTAATCATCGCTATGGGTTCTGTAACTGAAGCTGCTCGCGAAGCTATCGACCACTTGGTAGCAAACGGCGAAAAAGTTGGTTTGGTCTCTGTACACTTGTATCGTCCGTTCTCAGCTAAACACTTCTTGGCTGCTGTACCTAAGACTGCTAAACGCATTGCAGTTCTTGACCGTACAAAAGAACCGGGTGCAAACGGCGAACCTTTGTATCTTGACGTAAAAGACTGCTTCTACGGACAGGAAAACGCTCCTCTTATCGTAGGCGGACGTTACGGTCTGGGTTCTAAGGATACTACTCCTGCTCAGATTCTTTCTGTATACGAAAACTTGGCATTGCCTACTCCTAAGAACCACTTCACTATCGGTATCGTAGACGACGTTACCTTCACTTCTCTTCCTCAGAAAGAAGAAATTGCTTTGGGCGGCGAAGGTATGTTCGAAGCTAAATTCTACGGTCTGGGTGCTGACGGTACTGTAGGTGCTAACAAGAACTCAGTTAAGATTATCGGTGACAACACCAACAAATACTGCCAGGCTTACTTCTCTTACGACTCTAAGAAATCAGGTGGTTTCACTTGCTCTCACCTGCGTTTCGGTGATCACCCAATCCGCTCTACTTACTTGGTAACTACTCCTAACTTCGTAGCTTGCCACGTACAGGCTTACCTGCACATGTACGATGTAACTCGCGGTCTGCGTAAGAACGGTACATTCTTGCTGAACACTATCTGGGAAGGCGAAGAACTGGCTAAGAACCTGCCTAACAAGGTGAAGAAATATTTTGCAGAAAACAACATCACTGTTTACTACATCAACGCTACTAAGATTGCTCAAGAAATTGGTTTGGGTAACCGTACCAACACTATCCTGCAGTCAGCATTCTTCCGTATCACTGGCGTAATTCCAGTTGACTTGGCTGTAGAACAGATGAAGAAATTCATCGTTAAGTCTTACGGTAAGAAGGGTGAAGACGTAGTCAACAAGAACTACGCTGCCGTTGACCGTGGTGGTGAATACAAACAGCTGACAGTAGACCCAGCATGGGCTAACCTGGAAGTTGAAGCTGCTGCTGCAAACAACGACCCAGCATTCATCAACGAAGTTGTTCGTCCTATCAACGCTCAGGACGGTGACTTGCTGCCAGTATCTGCATTCAAGGGTATCGAAGACGGTACATGGCATCAGGGTACAGCTAAATACGAAAAACGTGGTGTAGCTGCATTCGTTCCAGAATGGAATCCTGAAACTTGTATCCAGTGTAACAAGTGTGCATATGTTTGTCCTCACGCTGCAATCCGTCCATTCGTATTGGATGCTAACGAACAGGCTGGTGCAAACTTCACTACACTGAAAGCTGTAGGTAAACAGTTCGACGGCATGACATTCCGCGTACAGGTAGACGTTATGGACTGCTTGGGTTGCGGTAACTGTGCTGACGTATGTCCGGGCAACCCGAAGAAGGGTGGCAAGGCTCTAACTATGAAGCCGCTTGAAACTCAGTTGGCTGAAGCTGCTAACTGGACTTACTGCGCTGAAAACGTGAAGTCTAAACAGCACTTGGTTGACATCAAGGCTAACGTTAAGAACTCTCAGTTCGCTACTCCATTGTTCGAGTTCTCTGGAGCTTGCTCTGGTTGTGGTGAAACTCCATACGTTAAACTGATTTCTCAGTTGTTCGGTGACCGTGAAATGGTTGCTAACGCTACCGGATGTTCTTCTATCTACTCTGGTTCAGTTCCTTCAACTCCTTACACAACTAACGAAAAAGGTCAGGGTCCTGCTTGGGCTAACTCATTGTTCGAAGACTTCTGCGAATTCGGTCTGGGTATGGAATTGGCTAACAAGAAACTGCGCAACCGTCTGGAAGAAGCTATGAAAGCTGCTATCGCTGCAGAAGGTACTCCAGCAGAATACAAAGAAGCATTCCAGGAATGGATTGACGGCCGCAACGATGCAGACAAGAGCAAAGCTGCTGCTGAAAAGATCATCCCGATGGTAGAAGCTGCAAAAGACAAATGCTCTTACTGCGCTACTATCGCTGAATTCAAAGACTACCTGATCAAACGTAGCCAGTGGATTATCGGTGGTGACGGTGCTTCTTACGATATCGGTTACGGTGGTTTGGATCACGTTATCGCTTCTGGTGAAGATGTAAACATCCTGGTATTGGATACTGAAGTTTACTCTAACACTGGTGGTCAATCATCTAAGGCTACTCCTCTGGGTGCTATCGCTAAATTCGCTGCTTCTGGTAAACGTGTACGTAAGAAAGACCTGGGTATGATTGCTACTACTTATGGTTATGTATACGTAGCTCAGATTGCAATGGGTGCAGACCAGGCTCAGACTTTGAAAGCTATCCGCGAAGCAGAAGCTTATCCAGGTCCATCACTGGTTATCGCATACGCTCCATGTATCAACCACGGTTTGAAAGCTGGTATGGGTAAATCTCAGGCTGAAGAAGCTAAGGCTGTAGAATGTGGTTACTGGCACTTGTGGCGCTTCAACCCAGCATTGGAAGAAGAAGGTAAGAATCCGTTCTCACTCGACTCTAAAGAACCAAACTGGGAAGGCTTCCAGGATTATCTGAAGGGTGAAGTTCGTTTCGCTTCTGTAATGAAACAGTACCCGACAGAAGCTGCTGACCTGTTCGCTGCCTGCGAAGACATGGCTAAGAAACGCTATGCTTCTTACAAACGTATGGCTGCAATGGACTGGAGCAACGAAGAATAATTCTCCGCACAAGCTATAACAGCTAGATACATTTTCAAGAGGACTGTCTCTCACCGCAGAGACGGTCCTCTTTTTTTATCCCTCCCGAACCGGATATTTTCAGTCCATCCTGCCGGATATTTGCCCGAATTTGCTATTTTTGTATCCGAACCAATACAAATTAATTATGAAAAGAACCCTATTAACTACAGCATGGCTGCTCCTTATGGGTGCCGGTATGCTCACCTCGTGCAGCTATACTGCCGAAGACTATCTGGACGACATGAAAGAGCTTACCGAAGAAACGCTCCGCAATGCCCCACAGTATACCGAAGAAGACTGGAAGGAAGTGGGACGAAAATATCAGGAAATTAATGCCAAAGGCAGCGAATTGCTGAAGGATATGACCAAGGAACAACGCAAGGAACTGAAGAAAATGCGTGAGGAACTGACTCAGAAAGCTGCCGAACTGGACAAGGAAGATGTAAAGAAACAACTGAACGAACTGGTGGACAAAGCCGACGAAGCTCTGGACAATTTACTGGAAAAACTAAACGACTGAATATATAACAACCCTACATTATGAAATACCTTATCGTATCGGACATTCACGGCTCACTGCCGACCCTGCAGAAAGTACTGAAATTCTATAAAGAACAGCAATGCGACATGCTCTGCATTCTGGGCGATATTCTGAACTATGGCCCACGCAACGGAGTACCAGCCGGATTGGATACTCCCGGCATTGTAGCAGCCCTGAACGAACTCTCGGATCAGATTATTGCCATCCGCGGCAACTGCGACTCGGAAGTAGACCAGATGCTGCTGCATTTCCCCATCCTGGCCGATTATGCCCTGCTGGTGGACGAATGCAAAAAGATTTTCCTCACCCACGGCCATGTGTACAATGAAGACAAGATGCCGCAAGGCAAACACGATTTCTTCTTCTACGGCCATACCCATCTTTGGAAAGTGGAAGAAAAAGACGGAACCATCGTCTGCAACACCGGCTCTATCACCTTCCCAAAAGGCGGTAACCTGCCCACATTTGCCGTGTACGAAAAAGGCGAAGTCAACATCTATACCCTTGAAGGCGAACGTCTGAAATAACCCACCTCAGATAAAGTTCCCCATCCTAAAAATATCAGAGGTTATAAAGTCGAGAACTGGTCAAGCTTCACTGAAATTGTAAGAAATGCATAAAGTATGCGGTGTAAAATTTCCACCGCATACTTTAAACAACTAGACTCACTGTTCTCCAAACTCATCCAACAGTTCCTTGCAATTTTCTACGTGTTTTTTATATCTCTGGAATGTTATCGTAACAGCAATGGTGATAGATACAATTCCCGATACAGTAATGATTCGTATGGCAGCAGGATCCTCCGTCAATGTATACAAGTGCAGAAAGATATAGGTAAGCATGACCGACAGAGGGATAATGCTGGCGAGAAGCATTCCATTGTAGAATTTACGATAACCAACAATTTTACCTGTGACCGTCCGCGCATCACCGTTTAACAAATCATCCATACCAAGTTTGCGGCTTATCCATAAGCTGACGCCCAAATCGATCAAAACCCACAAAGATACCAATATTCCAAATAATAAAGGCCAGTTTGTAGTAACGCAAATGATTATTACCGTAGGTACTGTTAGGATATCAAGCAACATCCTATCTTTCATTTCTTTGCTGATGGCTAAGGCTGGCCGTTTTCTCAGTGCCTTGAAAAACTTTTCGTTAACCTTATCATGCTTTCCTAATTCTTCCTTGAACAAATTATATTCCGACTTCAGTTCTTGAAGTTCTTTTTCAACATTGATTTCCATACAATTCTCTTTTTAGATGTTAGACATTTTTTTGAGTTTTTCTTTAATGCGTATCAATTTGAATGAGACATTCTTAACAGAAATACCTAGTATAGTGCCAATCTCGTCGTAGCTTAGGCCTTCAAGCCACAACAAAACCACGCTTCTGTCAACTAGTCCCAACATATTGATTCGCTTATAAAGCTGCTTTATCTGCAAATTCTTTTCAAGGCTACTTCCTTCTAATAGATAGCCGGTATCTAGATTCAGACATTCCCTCTGTTTTTTCTGGCGATTGCTGAAATTTATACAATAGTTCAAGCTGACACGATAAATCCACGTTCGGATATCGCTTTTTCCCTCGAAGGTTTCAAAACCTTTCCACAAACGTACAAGAATGTCCTGATAGAGGTCATTTACCTCGTCCGCATCCTTAGAAAACATATAACAAACTGTGTAAATTGTCTGCTCATGCTTTCTGATGATATTCATAAATTGTTGTTCTTTCGAATTCATTTTACATCTTGTTTTTATTCATTAGACCACAAAGTAGTCTAAAAACTATACGTTTATATTGATTATCATTGTATACTTTTTAAAAAAACGAAAAGACATCAATAATATAATGCAAAAACATTAATAGAACCTCCAGCGGTGTATGAATGTTGGTGATCCCATATCAGATAAAATCCCCCATCATAAAAATAACATTCCCCGTTGTGGCGATTCATCGTCACAACGGGGAATATCATTTTCCGGCATCCGCTTTAATCCTCGAATGCAATTCCCATCTTCTTCATCAGGAAGCAGGCATTCATGTTCTGGGCAATGCCCTCACGAATCCGGTAACTGAACGTAAGCTCGTTATCCGCAATATCTGCCTCAAAACAATAATTCCGTATCTCGTCGGGGAAATGATGCACCAGTTCGCCCAGCAGCAAGTCGTGCGTAGCAATAATACCGTTAGCCTTCAGCTTAACAAACTGCTTGATAAGATTGAACGAACCCTTCTGCTTGTCGGCCGAGTTAGTTCCCTTCAGAATCTCATCCAGAATGATAAACAACTCCTCTCCCTGCTCCAGCAAGTCGATAATCCGTTTCAGCCGTTTCAGCTCGGCAAAGAAGTACGATTCATTATCACTCAGCGAATCCGAGGTACGCAAACTCGTGATGAGCTGAGCCGGATAAATGCGAAGCTCTTCACAGCACACCGGTGCTCCCACACAGGCCAGCAAATAGTTCACACCGATAGTGCGCAGATACGTACTCTTACCGGCCATATTCGCTCCCGTAACAATCAGGAAGTACGGGCGAGCAGGGATGCAGGCATCATTCTTCACGCACTGGGTTTCGCGCATCAGCGGATGCCCCATTTCACGAGCCACAAAACAGAAAGGCCGGTCGGCTATCTGCGGATACACATACCGAGGATGATTGTAGGCAAAGGCAGCCAGCGAACACAAAGCATCCATCTCACCCACCGCCTGCAGCCATCCCTCCAGATAACGCCCGTAACGGAGTCTCCACTGCTCGATGCGCATCAGCTGGCGCAACTGGAAAAACATCGTACCCTCCAGCACGACATAAAGCAACTGGTTATTGCGCAAGTCCAGCCGGTCCAGTTCCCGAGTAAGCTCCTGCAACGCCTTGTCGGGATACTTTCCGTTTATCTCCAGACGTGCCAGCAACTGCCTGATTCCGGCAGCCTGCCAGTCCTCACGCTGCATCCGTGCAATGTGCCGTGCATAGACACTCAGTACCTTCAGCTTCTTTCCATACTCCTCCTGATACATCGTAGCCCGCTTCACCACCCCGAAACTCAAGATGACAAACAGTCCAAATGCCAGTCCGAACCAACTCATGCTTATCAGTCCCGACAAGCCACCCGCCAGCAGCAATATATTGACAACAGGTACACCCCACACCAACACTTTAAATACAGCAGAATGCGCCAGCGTAGCATCAGCAGCTGCCCACTCCACAACTTCGGCCACATCATTCTTGCTGCTTCCGCTGATATGCCCCGTGATGCTGAATTCTTCCCGAAAGTCCATCCTGCCGCATAAATCACGCACACACGCCTGCCGCTCCTCTATCTGCTGCTTATCACGCAGATGATTCTGCAACCAATGAGCCAGTGTCTGCTTACCTACCCCCGTGCAAGTACGGTTCATAGCTTGAAAAAGCGACTTCTCGCCAAAAAGGTCAATATCAAACGAATAAAGATGTCCGGCATCGATAAACTCACTGCCACCGTCGAAACCGGAATAATCATGCTCCAGCCCTTTCAGCTCCTTGCGCAGCAGGTCCGCCCTTACTTCCAGCCATTGCTTGCGGGAAAAAAGCCGGTTGTGCACCTTTATCAGCACCAGAAAAGGAATAACAGCACAGGCCGCAGCTCCCATGATTACGGCAACCGGATATTGCCACGTCAGGATAACGATGACAAATGCCGCTACAAAAAGCAGCACTCTGAGTAAACTCACGTATAAAATTTTCTTGTTGACCACCTTCAGGTCATTCTCCGTACCGTGCAGCCGTTCGGTATATGCTGCTTCCGGTTTCAAACAGTCTGTCATTGTTGGTTATTTGATTATATTGTTATTTTTTAAGCGTACGAAGATACAAATATTCCCACAACAGCCAACCTAAATCCAGCAGAAATAAGTTTGTTCAAGAATAGATTCTTTTGTATTTTTGAGCCGCCGAATCCTTACTAAGACACCGGCCTATTTATCAATCATTCTAAATGAATAACCATGAACAAAAACCAAGATACACGTGCAGCCATCTGTCTGCAATACCTGCGCCAGATAGCTGTCAACAACAACCGCGAATGGTTTCACGAACACCGCGACCTGTACGATGAAGCCCGCACCGCTTTCGAAAGCATGGTACAGGAGCTCATCACACGTATCACAGCCTTCGATATAACCGTACAATACCTCACTGTAGCCGACTGCACCTACCGTTTTCACCGCGACACACGCTTCTCACCCGACAAGTCGCCCTACAAGCACCACTTTGGTGCCTACATCAATGCCAAGGGAAAGAAATCGAACCACGGCGGCTACTACATGCACCTTGAGCCTGAAGGTTGCCTCGTAGCCGGCGGAGCCTACTGTCTGCCCTCGGATGTACTGCGTGCGGTCCGCCAGAGCGTATGCGAGCAACCTGAAACGTTTCACCGCATTGTGGGCAGCGAGCCTTTCCACAGCCTGTTTCCGGTAATCGGCGAGACCCATGTCAAGACCATGCCTAAGGGATTCCCGAAGGACTTCCCCTACCCCGAATACATCCGTTGCAAAGATTATTCCTGCTGCCACTATGTGCCCGAAGAGTTCTTTACTTCGCCCGACTGGCTGGAAAACACCGCACAAATGTTCGAGGTGATGAAACCTTTCCTGGACTTCGTAAACGCTACTATTGACGAGTTTTAATATCCTTGTTTTGTCTGTTTTTCATTGAAATGAGAAACACGCATCTCGGCTGAGCCGCATGTATATCACAGCAATGCGAAACATACGGCTCAGCTGTAATAAGGTGCAAAAGTAGTGTTTTAACCTCTAAATGGAATCTTAAAACACCAAAACTATAATGAGAAATATATTATATACAGTCATATTAATGGTTTCCCTATGTGCATGTAGCAATTCGTCCCAGAAAGATAGAATTTTGAATATAGCAGAATCGATAGTTGTTGAGCATCCGGATTCTGCTCAGGCTGTCCTGGAAACATTATATCCATACTCAAAATTAACTCA
Organism: uncultured Bacteroides sp.; assembly: GCA_900556845.1. GTDB lineage: Bacteria > Bacteroidota > Bacteroidia > Bacteroidales > Bacteroidaceae > Phocaeicola. The sequence continues at coordinate 41,499 of USQO01000002.1, forward strand.
TCAGCAAAGAGCACGTTGCGGTGTATTGCTCGCAACGGCAAAACTCCGGCAAAATAAAGCCTTTGCCTCCGATAGTCTTTTGAACTACAGCATATCATATTTCAAACAGAATAACGACAGCACAGAGCTATTCAAGGCCTATCAGCTCAAAGCCTATCAGGCTATGTGGCGCATACAGCAGGATTCAATGTTTTATTATCTGCAACAGTCCATCAACACGGTAGGTAAAGGAAACAAAAACCAGCTATACGCTTTGAATATGAAACTGGCAGATATTTATAGTGAACCATACGCCGAAAAAGATTACAATAAAGCAATAGGATATACAAAGACTGCATTAACTTATGCTGAGACTGACCAACAAAAGGCTTATGCTCTGCACCAAATTGGAGCCCTCTACAGCCTCATCAAAGAAAATGACTCCGCATTGGTTTATATTGCGCGTGCCATTGATTTTTCACAACAAAATAAAGAAGAATCTAACTATATCCAGTATGTGCTGAATTATGCGAATACCCCAAACGTAAATTACGAAGAAGCCAAAAGATATTTATCAGAATTGCCTGAAAACAGTTTGGGAAGATTGATTACTTTAGGTTTTCTCAATCTAAACAACAAGCATATAGGCATGGCAGAATATTTTTATAACAAGGCTTACTCGTTATTTAACAGCGCTCCCGATAAGTATTCAATCAACACATACAACAACCTTAGAATACTCCATGCATGTGTAGAATACGCCTTGAATGAAAAAGTTTCTGTTGATGAAGGAGTCACAAGAAATGATTCAATTTCACAAGTCATTTCAAGAAAAGAAGCTCTTACTAGTGAAATTTCAAACAATAACTTACTATTGCAAAAATATATTCATGAATCTCAGCTAAGAACCCAACGAAAGATTGTCATCATATTATCAATCATATTCTTTGGTATAATATTGTTCTTCCTATATGACAGAAATAACAAGAAACGATATATCAAATTAAGAAAAGAACTGGACCAGATCCGTGTCAACCAGATAGAATTACAATCGACCGATTCAGAGAATGATTCCAATACAGATTTGACCAAGATTTGGAAGAAAAGAGTTGATATCTGCCGGGATAGTTTTGTCCGGAACGGATGGATGAAAAAACTGCAACTATTGGAAGGGAATGACAAGCATTCCAATGATTCTTTTCTCCCACCTGCAGAAAGAAACAAACTCAGGAAACAGTTATTTGAAGAATTCACGGATGTGATAATTGATATAAAAACGGCAGGCAATGGAGTTAATTTGGACGACCTGTCTCTTTGTCTGTTTTGCCTTCTTAAAGTAAATAATACAACTATTTCCAAGTGTATGGGAGCTTCAGAGAACGCTATCAGAACCCGTAAAAGCAGACTTAAAGAAAAGCTTGATCCTCTGATGTATCAATTTATATTCGGCAGATAACGCATTGATATACACTGCAATATGCAAATACTGAAACAAAAGTGAAACAAGGGGACACACACTGCAACAAATCTGCAATGCATAGCCCAGAAGCTCTTATAACTTAAATCATACTTTTGCATCAAGTAATAAAATGCAAGCAAGTATGAAAAATCTTTTATTTATTTTCGTTTTAATGATTGCACCGTTTACCGTCAAGGCGCAAATCAAAGGTATAATCTGTGACGAGCATCAAAACCCGGTAGCGTTTGCCAATGTTATTTTAACGGGTGCAGATTCCGTATTCATAGCTGGAACAATAACCGACGTAAGCGGTAATTTTAATTTTCAAGCCGATTACCCCCAAGCAGAACTTCTGCAAATTTCCGCTCTCGGATACAAGACTATGATAAAAACACTGGATGGGAAAAACAATATAGGAACGCTCACGATTGTTTCAGACAATATCCTGCTGGACGAAATTACAGTGACGGCACAACGGCCCTCTCAACATTTGACTAAAGGTGGAATCATCACAACAGTAAACGGGTCTGTTTTGAGCCTGCTCGGAAATGCAATGGATGTAATCGGGCAACTTCCGGGCATTATGCGTGAAGATGATAAATTTACTGTTTTTGGCAAAGGGACACCCATAATATATGTAAACGGGAGAAAACTGACGGACAACAGCGAGTTATACCGCATGTCGTCAAAAGATATTGCAAGTGTAGAAGTCATCAGTAATCCCGGAGCAAAATATGATGCAGAAGTGAAATCTGTGTTATTGGTCCGCACTATCAAGAAACAGGGAGACAGGTTAAGCGGCTCCATACAAGGTGTCGTCCGGGCTGCTCACTCCTGGTCTAATTCGGACATCCTGTCTCTTAATTTCCGGAAACATAATCTCGATATATTCGGAACCTTTGCTTTTGACCATTCAAGACGGTACCAGCAGCAAAGAAATATCACCACGATAAATACGGGACACAGGCAATATGACCTGAATTCAGCCATTATTATATTACCGGTCAGCACAACTTATAATGCCAATTTAGGGTTCAATTGGCAAATTAATCCCAAGCATGTATTGGGAGCGAAATATGAATTTCGAGGTACACCTTACAACCGTTCAGACTGGACCACAAATGAAACAATCGAATTAAACGGTACTCTTGATGATAAAACAGACTATTATACACACTGGAGAAGAAAAAATTTGCCGACCAACATATTGGACATGTATTATATGGGCGAATATGGTGATTGGACGCTTACTGTAAACAACGATTATTATTCAAGCCGCAATCAAGCCAGACAGGAAATAGATGAAGTCAGTTTATCGGAAGGCGAATCAACAATAAGCAGTCTGAACCACATCAACAGTTCGATGTTTGCATCCAAATCCGTCCTGGAATACGGCTTTGGGCAAAATACACTTGAAGCCGGTTATGAGTACACCTATACAAACAGATCGGACCGATACGATAACTATTATGATTTTTTGCCAGATGCTGATGACAATATCAAGGAACATAATATTGCCGGTTTCATAAGTGCCACTTTCCCCATAGGAGTCTATGAGCTTTCAGGAGGATTAAGGTATGAGCACACCATATCCGACTACTATGAGGGTGGACGCTTAATATCAGAGCAAAGCCGGAAATATGACCGTCTGTTTCCCAATATAGACTTTACGTTTCCAATTAAAAAAGCTAAGTTTACATTATCATATAGTGCCAAGACAAATCGTCCGCTGTACAGTCAATTAAGCAGCAATATACAATATGATGACCGCTTTACTTATGAGACAGGGAATCCGCTGCTGAAACCGGAAATAAACCATGATATTTCTTTGGCCGGTATTTACAAATGGGTATTCTTTTCAGCAAGTTATCAATACACAAAAGATGCTATAATTGGGATTGTTGAAGCATATAAGGAAGAAGAACCTGTAAATCTGATAACTTATAAGAATTATAATCACATCTCAAAATATTCCGCAGTGTTGTCTCTTTCCCCTAAAATATCAATCTGGTCTCCTCGCCTGCAATTTAATCTGATGGGACAAGACTTTCAAATACCATTTATGGGGACAAAACTGCAAATGAACAATCCACTGCTGTTTATCAATTTTTACAACAGCCTGTCTGTAGGAAAAGGTTTCACCATTACTGGTGATATACTGTATCATACACCAGGAGATATGGATATTGTTACGCTTAAACCGTCATGGCAAATCAATCTGGGAGTAACCCAAACGACTGGAAACTGGTTCTTCCAACTTAGTGCAACAGACTTATTCAAAACAGCCCGTAATTCAATGATAACCCATGGAACTCAAATGAAACTTGATAAATGGAATTACAGTGACTCACAGGCTGTTCGGTTTACCATAAGATATGTGTTTAACTCTACGGTGAACAGATATAAAGGAAAGGGAGCCGGGCAAAGCGAAAAGAATCGTTTATAACGACTCTGATTAAGAAGGCTCTATAAAAGAGCTAACAATAGCTACGACATCCGTAACCTTTGGAAAAGGAAAACGTTTTCCTCGTGTACCGGAGAATCGCAGAGAGAGCAAACACCGTCTCTTACATACGGTTCTTCTGACTTTCTCCGGCACCCGTACCCTTGTACTTGCTCTTGGCAGTATTGAACTTATAGCGGACGGTAAGACGGACCGTACAGTTGTTGGGTTCTTCCGTCATGTGCATGGTCTGCATATCGCTTACATACATGATAAAATCACGCTTATAGCTGTTGAACAGGTTTGTTGCATCCAGACGGATATTCAGCTTGTCATCGAGAAGACTCTTCTGCAATGCCATATCCATTCTCCAGGCCGGTTTCAGGAATCGGCCGTTCTTCATGTTTCCCTTACTGGTGTACATAAAATCCGCATCCAGCATAAAGCCCAAAGGCAGACTCAGGTTGTTGTTCCAGATAATCGTACCCATCGGGTTGTCAGACTGAGGTTGCCTTGCGGAGTCTGTACGTCGTACCACTGCTTGTTCAGCTGGAAGCGCCATTGCGGTTTCCAGATACCGATAGTAGGAGAAAGCGTCACACCGGCAAAAATATTGTCGTATGCTTCAGCGTTGGCAAGCGACATCAGCATGATGGTAGGGTCATACTCGTCATACAGGCTGGTTACGTTGAGAATATCATTCTTTACCCGGTTGTATCCCACAGACAGTTGCAGCCAGCGGTAGGTAGCTCCCAATGTGAGGTTATGCGTAAACTTCGGGTCGAGCAGCGGATTTCCGGTTTCATAGGTATATTTGTTTATCAGCAGAACGCTGCTTCTCAAATCCCAATAAGACGGTCTGGCTATATCGGTGCGGTATGCCAGCTGAACATTCACACGGCTGACAGGGAATGCGACAGAAAGCGTAGGAAACAGATTACTGAAGTTCTTGCTTTGCTCATCCACACGGATATCCTTCTCAAAATAATCGGAAGCATTATACTCGTATCTCAATCCAGCCAAAGCCTGTACGCGGCCAAACTTCTGGCTGTATTCCACAAAAGCCGCACCCATATTCTCGCGAATCCGACTGTCATCCTCCGAGACGATACCTTCCGGATTCAGGTTGATGTTCCTGCGGTTGGTATACGTATATTCACCCCCAAACGACAATTCACCACCGCATACAGGTCTGGAAAGAATCAGTCGGGCAGCATAAAGTGTATTGTCGATGTCATTGAAGAGTCTTGTGATAATCATAGCGAATTCCGAAAGCCGAATGCTCATTGATGGTATAGTTTACGGCCAACCGGGTATTAAAGTTTTTGGAGGTCCAGTCATTGAATGTAGTGGACTGTTGCTGCCAGTGTTCCTGCAAGTAAGTATCCTGAACCAGTTCCTTCCGAATCCATCCGTACATTCTTGAGCCATACAGCATACCGGACAAATCCCAGCCGTTTTTACGGTAATTGAAGTTCAGCTGTTCAAGTGCGCTCCAATCTCTATTATACTGAAATAGAACACGGTTATCAAAGCCGAATCCTTCGCCTTCCGCTTTCTTGGTAATGATGCGTATTACAGAAGTCACCTCCGCACCGTATCTTGCTCCTGGATTGTTGACCACTTCCACGGATTTTATATTCTCTGCCGAAAGTCTGTCCAGCTCCGAATTGTCAAGCAATTTCCGGCCGTTTACATAAATCTCAGGAGTACCACGACCGAAAACATTGATTTCGCCGTCCTTCAAGGTGACATTAGGAATCTTGTCGAGCATCTGTTCTGCGGTTCCGGCTTTTTCCAGAGCTGTTCCTGCCACTCCCGTTATCATGGCATCCCCTTTGATACGTGTGACAGGCAGATTGGCTTTTACCACCACTTCATCCAACTGTTGGGCATCCGATACGAGCTGTACGATACCGAGATTTGCCGGAGATACCGGTATGTACACGGTTTTATATCCGATGGAGGATATTTTCACGAGCTGGTTTTGCGATGTTGCTTCCAGTGTGAATGTTCCGTTTTCACCACTGATGGTTCCACTCACAAAAGCAGAATCAGGCAGTGACAGCAATACCACATTGGCGTAAGGCAATGGCTGGCTGTTCTCGTCAATTAGTTTTCCGCTTACGCGCTGGGCAAACAAACACACGGGTGAAAGGCAGCTCGTGAACACAAGCAGAAATGCTTTCATTTTTTCCATTGTATGATAGGTTTTAATTTTTCACAGCAAAACTTCTGAAGAGCAAAATTGATTACCGCAAAATTAAAATTATTATTACGACCTTACATGAAAACCATCTCTACATCCCTTTATACAAGAATGCGCCATAACATACTGTACTATAACATATTATGACGCATTATAAAATAGCATTATCTCTACAATTGCATTCTCAGAACTCTACCAGCCACCTATCCAGTGTCATATCGTCCGTGAAACTTATCCGACCGTACTCGAGGAGGTGTTTCTTCAGGCGGAACTTCTTCTGAGAAATAGAAGCCGGGGAAACGGCAAAGATGGAAGCCAGCTGTGTATTGTTGAAGCGAAGACGGATGAGCACACAAAGACGAAGCTCCTGCTCCGTGAGCTGAGGGCAGCACGTAAGCAAGCGGCTGATAAAATCGCCCCAGGCAGTCGTGCACAACTGCATCAGCTCCTCCCACTCCGAATCGCTCAGAACGCGGCTTTTCTTCCGAAGACCGGATACCAGCTTGTGACTGTCTATCACATAGTCCGTCAGGCGGTGCTCGTTCTCTTTCAGCTTCAGACTTTCTTCCGTGAGGCGGCGCAACTGCTCCACATCCTTGCGGGCATCACGCAAGCGAGAAGCGTAATCGCCGATACGATACTGCAGGTCATCAATCGTAGTCAGAAGGCGACCGTTCTCCGATTCCAGACACGCCATCTGCTCCTGCTGGGCATGACGTTCTTCGGCATCGCTGTCATGACGGGATAGCTGTTCTTTCAATTCCTCCAGATAGCGGCAGTTCTGCTGCAAGCGGCTTTCATTCTCGTGCAACTGAAGCAGGTAGGTCTGTAATTGTTCCGACTGCAGACGAATAGTGCTTTCCTTACGTACCAGACGTTTCTGATACAGATACACCAAAACCGAAATTACTACCATCAGGCAGAGGGTGACAATAATCAGTACACGCTGAGCTTCCGCCTTCTCCAACTTCAGGCGCTGCTGCTCGGTGATGAGTCTCTGGTGGTCGTACTTCTCCTTGTAGGCGATGATTTCCTTACCTTTATCTAAGGACATCACAGAGTCGGTATAGAAAAGAAGAGAATCACAGTAACTTTTCAGGTATTTACGGTATTGGGGAATATCAGCCAATTCATACAGAGAATTATATATCGTTTTCTTTGCATAAACATTATCCGTATTTAATGCCTTATTCAAATATAAATATGCAGAATCATACTGATTTAGCATTAAATAATTTGTACCAATTAGTGAATAATGCTGGTATATCTTAGGAAATGTTTTTAGAATTTCCAATGACTTTTCAAACTGCGAACTGTTCGTATAAACCAAAGCTATTTCAGACTGCACATCATAACAATACTCTTTATTCTGATATCCTAGTTCTAAAACTAAATCATTACATTTTTGATATATATCTATAGCCTCTGATAACTTATCAGAAATACAGTAACATCTGGCCAAATATTGCAAAGAAGTCATCTGATACCGCTTGTTGGAATCCTTCACGGCATAATCGTATGCCTTCGTACAGGCTTCCAAAGCATAATCAGCAAGTCTGCGATATAAATACAGTTTTCCCAAAGAAGACATTATCAGATATCCGGTCTTATAATCATCCGTTTTCTCCACCTCTGTTTTGCCTTCCAGATAATACTGCATCGCTTCTTCTATATTCCCTAAATCATAGTTTATATCACCCATATAAAGTGCAGACATTGCCTTTCTACGGGTATTATCGGTAGGCTTGTAATAATTGTATGCTATCCTCACCAGGGAATCTGAAGGGATTTTCATGATTAGTTTTACTTGTGCCTGCGATGTCAGCAGACACCACAGCGCATGATTCTCCTTATCCCTGCGTGCAGATGGCATCGGCATAGCCTCCAAGATGTGAAGCGCACTGTCCGGATGGTCAAACATCACGGATTCCGCATGAACCAGTTCCGGAAGCGGCGATTTCTCCTTGCCGTTTCCGCTGCATCGGATGTTCAAAAAGGCAGTACAACCAATCAGAATGCACAGTATATAGTGGGTTATCTTTCTCATTTCACAAAAATTTCATGCAAAAATACGAATATTCCAGTACTATACACATGATTGCTCACATTTAGTTAATGGCAAAGGAAAGACTCAGTGATTCATAACGGAAAAGTCTGTTTTTTTATATATCTTTGCTTCTAGTACAAAAAGAATCAGTTTATGAAATTTCCGATTGGCATTCAGAGCTTTGAGCGAATCATACAAGAAGGTTATGTATACGTTGATAAAACAGACATTATTTATGACCTTACACATAACGGAAGCATTTATTTTCTCAGTCGTCCACGACGGTTCGGGAAAAGTCTTCTGGTTTCCACCTTGGAGAATTACTATTCAGGACGTAAGGAACTGTTCCGCGGTCTTGCCATAGAGAAGATGGAGACAGAATGGAACGAGTATCCCGTATTCCATGTGGACTTCAATGCGACGAATTTCACCAACTCCGGAGAATTGGAAATGAAACTTAATTTTTATCTTGCAGAATGAGAACAGAAGTATAATTTGCCGAACCGTACCAATGAATTAGGTTTGGGCGACCGTTTTATAAAGATACTTGAAGCCGCTCATCTTCAGACAGGTCGCCGTGCGGTGGTACTGGTAGACGAATACGACAAACCGATTCTTGATGTACTGGATGTAGATGCCAATCTGGAGAACAAACACCGCAATATCCTGAAAGCTTTTTATTCTGTATTTAAGGGGGCAGACAAACACTTGCAGTTCGTACTGCTGACCGGTGTAACCAAGTTCTCCCAGGTAAGTGTATTCAGCGGATTCAACCAGCCGAAGGATATCAGTATGGATGCCCGTTATGAGGCTTTATGCGGTATAACTCAAGAAGAGATTGAAGAATATTTTACAGAACCGGTATCGCAAATGGCTGTGGAATACCAGTGTACACCGCAGGAAATGTATAAACTGCTGAAGCAGCAGTACGATGGTTACCATTTCAGCAAACGTATGACTGACATCTATAATCCTTTCAGTCTGTTGAACGCTCTTGATAAAACAAGTATTGACAATTATTGGTTCAGTACCGGAACCCCTACCTATCTGATTCGTCTGCTCAACCATTCGCATGAAAGGATGAACGAATTTACAGGAAAGTATTACACACCGGCTGAGTTTATAGACTACAAGGCTGATGTGGAACGCCCTTTGCCTATGATATACCAAAGCGGATACCTTACAATAAAGGCATACGACAGAGATTTCAACACTTTCCTGCTTGATTTCCCGAACAATGAGGTAAAGGGAGGGTTTCTTACAATGGTGGCATCATCCTAATAAGATTGGGGCATCCTTCTCTTCTGAAACAGGAACGATTAGTGACTGGGCTGTAGATTAATGAAGAAAATGTCTATTCACAAAAAAATTCAGAATTCTGCTTTCACTAGAGCCGGAAGCGGTAGTGAGGAAACACCGCTTCCGCTGCATTGTATGTTCAAAAAACGATGTTACCAATCAGGATGTATAATAAATACTTCGTCATCATAGCTTATTTAAAGGTCTTTGAAATCTGTTCACCAACTCGTTCAAGAGCTCCTTCTATATCAGAATCCGTACTGATTCCAAATGTGGAATAAACACCTTGGCAAGATACTAAAGGACGATCTGTATTGAAATCAATGAAATTAACAGTTACGACCGTTTGTTCCGGCTTTACAACAACACCGAATTTTGCAAGCAATAAAGAAGACTGCTCCTCTTCCGTCAAATCACCAAGACGATACTGACCTACCATTTTCAATCCTGATTGTTCTACAGCATCGTATAACTGAATCTGATACTGTATAAGCTCAGGAGGCATTCTATACGTATTATTATCAATCACTGTGACGTATTTGTATTTCGTCAAATCGGCTCCCTGTGAAACCACAGATTTAGAAACTGTACAGCTTGCCAAAATCATTGACAAAAACATACAGAATAGAAAAGTGTACTTTTTCATAATACTTGCAAGTAAAATAAGCCATTAAACAATAAAAGCAAATATATGGATAATCTTCAATGATTAAATACCCACCACTGTTATAACATATAAATTACAACCAATAAATTAAAAAGGACAACTTCTCACGAAGTCGTCCCCAAATAAATCTATCGAGAGAATTTTAGTTTTACAAACGACTTTTCTGACTGTCTCCAGCTCCGGTACCCTTGTACTTACTCTTGGCTGCATTAAACTTATAGCGCAGAGTCAAGGCAATGCTGCGACGTACTTCCTGTTTTAGCATCATTACACGATTTCCACTGTATAAAACAGTTTTGGCTGCGCTGGAATTAAACAGGTCATCTGCCTGAAGTTTGACACTCAGACGTTCATTAAAGAAGCTCTTATATAGACCAACATTAGCATACCAGCAACCTTCTGACACATAGCTGTTCTCGTTATCTCCGGGAGTATCTGCTCCCAAATCTATATCCAGGCCAAACCCAGACGGCAAACTGAAGTGGTTACGGAACGAAAACGAACCCATAGGGTTATTGAAATTCTCCAGACCACCGGGTACATCTACCTTGTACCATTGCTGAAGCAACATAAGCGTGAGTTGAGGAGACCAGATACCTATCGTGGGAGCAAGGGTCAAGCTGGAATAGAGTTTGTCCGACCCATACCGATTGTAGTAGCTGAACAAAGAAACAGTCGGGTCGTCTTCCGAGTAAGCCTGACTAAGCTGAATGATTGCATCACGACCGTGAATGTAACGTGTATTGAAATACAACCACTTGTATGATGCATTGAACGAAAGTCTGTTTATAACCGAAGGCCGCAAAAACGGATTTCCGCCTTCGTAAGTATAACGGTTGATATACGTTGTATTACTTCGGAGCATCCAGTACGAAGGACGGTATATGCTTCCCGTATAGCTCAGCTGTAACTGGACTTTACCTACAGGCAGAGAAAGCGAAACGGAAGGGAACACGTTATCGTAGGTGCGACTCTGTTCGTCAATGCGCTTATCTTCTTCGAAATAATCCGAAGTCAGATGCTCATAGCGAACTCCTGCCCTCACTTGTAACCGGCTGATACGGAAACCGTATTCTGCAAAAAGGGCAAAACTGTTCTCACGGATACGACTTTCGTCATCGTCCAGGATTCCTTCTACATTCCGATAATTGTTCAACCGGTTGGTGTAAGTGTATTCACCGCCAAACGAGAAATTACCTTTCCACAGCGGATGCTCGGCTACCAGCTTGGCAGCATACAGTGTATTTTTATCAAGACTCTCGCTGGTAACAGTCTGTTCTTTCCGTTCACCGTCTGCCGGAATAATTTCTTCCAGCATTTCCTGCGGTATCTTATTGTCCTGCCAAATCCCGTCGGCATTAAAGTCAATGTGCCAGTCGCCTACTTGTCCGTTATAATAAGTGTTCAGTGTATGGCCGGAGCTTACATGATTCTGCCATCCGATGCTGCTGCTTTTTTCGTAAGGAACATTATCTTGTGCGACATTGGTCTGCATATTAATCTCATCGTGGTGTTTTGGAAAACGGTCAAAGTTATAACGCATTCCCCACGAGTGATTTTCATTAAACTGATAGTTGAGCGAAAGCATGGCAGACAGGTTCTGAATATGTATCCGGTCGTTCAATTGGGATTCCTGTTTCCACGTACGGTCGAGAAAAGTTTCCTGTACGATGCGCTTGTTGTTCTCGCTTCGTCTGTCATTGCCTAAAAGCATACCCGACAAGTCAAAGCCTCCTTTACGATAGTTGAAATCAAATATATCACGCACTGTCCAGTCATAGCGATATTCGGTATAGAAACGGTTATCGAAACCAAAGCCTTCGCCTTGCGGCTTTTTGGTCCGAATACGGATAACAGCGTTTACCGTTGCGTCATAGCGTGAACCGGGATTGTTTACCACTTCCACGCTTTTGATGTTATCCGAAGAAAGCTGATTCAGTTCGGAATTGTCTCGCACCTTACGACCGTTGATATAAATCTCCGGAGCACCGGCACCAAACACACGGACTTCTCCATCATCGGCTGATACCCCCGGAAGCTTGTCCAGTAAATCCTCTCCTGTTCCTGCTTTTTCAAGGATACTACCCTGCACGGTAGTCACTATGGCATCTCCTTTCAGTTGCATCTTGGGTAAATCGGCTTTTACAACCACTTCACCCAGCAGTTGTGCATCCGAAGCAAGTTGGACGATGCCAATATTAGCAGGAACCGTTGGTTTATATACTGTCTTATATCCGATAGAGGATATTTTCACAATCTGGTTTTGCGATGTTGCCTCCATCGTGAATGTTCCATCCTCACCGCTGACGGTTCCACTCACAAACGCCGAATCAGGTAGTGACAGCAGCACTACATTGGCATAAGGCAATGGCTGACTGTTCTCGTCAATCAGTTTTCCACTTACGCGCTGAGCGGATAAACACAGCGGCAAAAGACAGCCCGTAAATACGAGTAGAAATGCTTTTATTTTTTCCATTGTATGATAGATTTTAATTTTTCACAGCAAAGTCCCTGAATCGTCAGTCCCTTTCTACTACTCTACGAAGTAGTATTGATTGCTGCAAAATTATAATTAATAATCCTATCCTACACAGAAACCACCTCTACATCACCGGATACGAAAATGCGCCATAACACACTGTATTTTAGTATATTATGACACATTATAAAATATCGCTATCTCTACAATTGCATTTTCAGGACTCTACCAGCCGCCTGTACAGCTTCATATCTTCTGTAAAAACATTCTGAAAAGAGGCCTCAATAGTTCTCTGAAAGAATTTGTAGCCAGGAGAGATCATGTAATTAGGTTACTTGACAAATGTGATACCTCTTACTGAGGAGCCTGCCAGAAGTATCGGTCGTCGTTGACGGAAAAGTTTCTCGGGTTCCGTTGGCCGCTGTCGCAGCCAGTAGGTTGCAGGAAGATGTAGTTGATGAGGTTCTCATAGTCGCTTTCCGTGTTGAACCCGTAGCGCGTCCAGCTTTCCAGATAGAACAAGTTCTTGGCCATGTACTCGTACAGATAGTCTTCCGTCGTGGTCTTCTTTTCATTGTTCCAGTTGGCTTCTTCGTTCACCCGGACAGGCTGCCCGCTCCTGAGGCGTACACGCACTTCCTGCACACTCAGCAGATTGCCCTGCTCGTCCGTCACCCAAGCATTGTTCGTGGGATCAATCCAGAGCCACTTGCCGAGAGTGGACGAATAGACGGCATTGATGACGTGGCAGTCGCTGATGTACGTCTTCGGCATACAAGTAATGACGCGCGACGGGATTCCCATCGACAGGTAGCACTCGTTCAGCACCGTGGCCAGTCCGCGGCAGTTCAGCCCACAGCTACCGTCCTTGCAGGCCTCAGCAAAGTTGATGGAGTTGTTTCCACCCTTCGGATTACCGTTCTGCCCGTCGTGGCGTATCTTGTCGTGGATATAGGTCAGGATGCGTTTGATGGTAGCCAGTTCATCACCCGGCACGGCCACACTGTCCAGCTGGAAATAGTCACGGACGCGTTTCAGGTCGGGTTCATCAGCGTGCGCATAGACAATCTGGGGCAGGCTGTCGACTGACTGCGTGTGGGTGTATTCCGGCGCATTCTGCAGGATATAGAGATAATCGGTGGTTTCTTTCAGACGCTTCAGGGCGGGTTGTAGTTCAGGTGCGTCCAGAATGTCTTTCAGGTCTTCGTCGTTGATTACCCTGTTGTAGCTTATTTCAAGCTTTCCGCTGTCCAGTGCTTTGAGCAGGTTGTTGGCAGCTTCTTGTTTTTTCCCTTGTACTGCCTGGATGCTAGCCATGTTATAGTAGCTGGAGTATTTGAAGTAGGCATAACCTTCGGCCAGTTGCGTCGCTTGTGCGTCGTATAAGTCGATAATCTTATGGCAGAGGGCTTCAGCAGCCGGATAATCCTTCCCAGTATATGCGTCAAAGAATTGTGCATTTAGCGAATCGGCAGCGGCCAGAAACTTCCGTTCGGCATCTGTTTGTGCCGACAAACTTGTGAGGCAGACTAAACTTAATAGTAAAGTCAGCAAGTGTCCTTTCAGTCTTTTCATTGTGTATTCTGTTTAAAAATTGGTTTTCAATAGAGTATTCAAGCTATAAATGTAAAGCTAATTATTTAATACCACTATATTATTGTCGAATATTCTTTTCCAGTACTTTCTGAATGATTCCCTTCACTTCCTCTTTGCTTTTGATAGCAGCCGGATAAGTGTGAAAAACATTATATTCTTCAATAGCAGCCTCCATGGGTATCACTGCACCGGGTTGTGTTGCCTGGAAAAATATTGTCAGACGGCGTTTGATTTCAGGTTCAAACTCTTTGGTTATAAGACCTTCAATACCCCATGCAGCAACATGGTCGTAGAGGGGAGCATAGTAGATAAGCCCATCTGCCACATCTTGCCAAGACTTGTTCTTTACATTAGTCGTAGTACCTCCGACGAGACCATTGTAAGCAGTTTCTCCGTATGGTGTATTTTTCAAATCAATAGCAAACGGGCGGCATTCCAACCGTTCAAAGGCTGCATCCCAATGTCCTTCGCCCGTCATCGGGAAATTACTGCCGTCAAACAGGTTGTAATCAAACCAGTTCAGTACCACGATTCTGACTTTCTCTGTTCCAAAGATTTTCTTCATCCACCAGCCTTGTGTTCCATAAACTGTGTTTCTCTTTTTGAGAATCATCGAATAGTTGATAGCATGTGGCTGACTGGTTATCACCAGAGCTTTGCGCTTACCGTTCAAGGGTGCTTGGCGGGCATACATTTCTGCAAAGTGGGCAGCCATTAAACTGTCGCGATAGTTCACAGTACGAGATTCCCAGAATTTCTTGTAGTCTTCTACAGTACGAATCTCGTCCCATGAGAACTCACGGTCGGTCAGTCCGAGTTTAATTTTCCTTGGAGAAGTACGGTTTATTTCATATATACCTTTCAGGAATTTAACGCGGTTGTATTTCTCCCAAATTGGATAAAAGATCTCCGACTTTCTATAATAGGCATACAGGCTGTCCATGAAAGCCGCCTCCGTCGGATAACTGCCTTGCAGCAGGCGGTTTACATCATCATTCATGTTGTACGAACCGACTTCAGTATAGACGTGTCCCACTTGCTCTGCAAAACGAGGATCTGCCAGGATGTCGTGAATCAGGTCGTATTGTACCGTGTCACGATGGTCACGCTCGCCCAGCACTACTATATCCGATTTCTCAAACAACTTGAATATGTATTCCTTGGGAGGCATTCCCTTTTCATCCGCACATGTACGCAATGCCTCAATAGAGGGTGTCTGTGCCTTTAATGCTATGGTTGTCAAGGCACAAGAGATAAGTAATAATAGTTTTCTCATTATGAATATATTCTGACAGTTAGCATTGATTTCATTCAATAGATTGCCAAAGGGCAAAGGTTTGTGTTTCTCGTCAATCAGTTTTCCGCTCACAGTCTGGGCAAACAAACACACCGGTAAAAGACAGCCCGTAAACACAAGCAGAAATGTTTTCATTTTTTCCATGGTATGAGATTTTATTAAGTAGTTTTGACTACTGCAAAATTAAAATTATCCGGTCTATCTTGTATGAAAACCATCTCTACATCACCAAATACAGAAATGCGTCATAACATACTGTACTCTAGCATGTTATAACGCATTATAAAATAGCATTATCTCTACAATTGCATTCTCAGAACTCTACCAGCCACCTGTCCAGTGTCATATCGTCCGTGAAACTTACCCGACCAGACTCAAGGAGATGTTTCTTCAGACGGAACTTCTTCTGAGAAATAGAAGCCGGAGAGACGGCAAAGATGGAAGCCAGCTGCGTATTGTTGAAGCGAAGACGGATAAGCAGACAAAGACGAAACTCCTGCTCCGTAAGCTGAGGACAGCAGGCATGCAAGCGGCTGATGAAATCGCCCCTGGCTGTCGTGCACAACTGTGTCAGCTCCTCCCACTCCAAATCACTCAGAACGCGGCTTTTCTTCCGAAGACCGGATACCAGCTTGTGACTGTCTATCACATAGTCGGTCAGGCGGCGCTCGTTCTCTTTCAGCTTCAGACTTTCTTCCGAGAGGCGGCGCAACTGCTCCACATCCTTACGGGCATCACGCAGACGGGAAGCATAATCGCTGATACGATGCTGCAGGTTATCAATAGTTTCCTGAAGGCGACCGTTCTCCGATTCCAGACGCACCATCTGCTCCTGATGGGTATGACGCTCCTCGGCATCGCTGTCATGACGGGATAGCTGCTCTTTCAATTCATCCAGATAGCGACGGTTCTGCTGCAGGCGGCTTTCATTCTCGTGCAACTGAAGCAGGTAGGCCTGTAGCTGCTCCGACTGCCGCCGGATGGTGGTTTCCTTGCGTACTAGACGCTTCTGATACAGATACACCAGAACGGAAATTACTACCACCAGACAGAGGGTGACAATAATCAGCACACGCTGAGCTTCCGCTTTCTCCAGCTTTAGACGCTGCTGCTCGGTAATGAGTTTCTGATGGTCGTACTTCTCCTTATAGGCGATGATTTCCTTGCCTTTGTCAAGGGCTATGATAGAATCGTTGTAATACAACAATGAATCACAGTAATTTTTCAGGTATTGACGATATTTAGAGTTATCGCATAATCTATACAAATATCTATAAACAGATTCTTTAGTATAAACATTATCAGTATTCAATGCTTTGTTTAAATAATAGAAAGCAGAATCTAATTTACCTAAACTAAACAAATTCTTTCCGATTAATGAATTTGAACGATATTTTACAGGGAATGCTCGCAAAATACTCAAAGATTTCTCATATTCACAGCTGTTAGTATATACCAAAGCTGTTTCTTGTTGCACACCATAATAATACTTATCATTTGCAAGTCCAAGTTCCAATGCAATCTCCATACATTTCTGATAAGTTTCTATCGCTGTAGGCAGTTTATCCAAAAGACAATAGCATCTGGCCAGATATTGTAAAGACACCATCTGATACCTCTTATTAGAATCCTTCACAGCATAATCATATGCCTTCATACAAGCTTCAAAGGCATAATCTTCTAAATTACGATATAAATAAAGCTTTCCTAGAGAAGACATTATCAGATATCCGGTCTTATAATCGTCTGTTTTCTCCACCTCTGTTTTACCTTCCAAGTAATACTGCATGGCTTCTTCTATATTCCCTAAGTCATAGTTTATATCTCCCATATAAAGTGCAGACATCGCCTTTCTACGGGCATTATCTGTAGGTTTGTAATAATCGTATGCTATCCTAACAAGGGAATCGGAAGAGATTTTCATGATTTGTTTTACTTGCGCCTGTGAAGTCAACAGACACCACAATGCATGGTTCTCCTTATCCCGGCGTGCTGAAGGCATCGGCATAGCCTCCAGTATATGCAGCGCACTGTCCGGGTGGTCAAACATCACGGACTCTGCCCGCACCAGTTCTGCAAGCGGATGCTCGCCTGCACGCTTGCCACTACAGCCCGCCAGCAAAGCAAAAAAAGAACACAAAAAACAGAAGTATAGTACGTATCGGATAAAATGAGTCATAATGCTATATTACAGATTTTATACACAAATCCAGTCGCCAATCGTACCCGTTTCGGACGAAAAGCTGGCTCCAACCTTATAAACTTTGCGGCTGTCAGCAGCATATTCACATGCATATCCTTTTTCCTCTATCTGCCGAAGTGCCTCTTCAGCCGTACCGTCAAGCTTGAATTCAAAGATATACACATACTGCGGAGTCTCTACGATACAGTCCACACGACCCTGGCTCTGCATCTTTTCCACATAAACCGTATAGACACTTATCAGACGCATTATCAGATAGAACGTGTACTGGAAATAGCGTTCACGCTCCGTCTCATCCGACTTACGGCGCATGGTATAGGGGATACTCGCAAGAAAAGATGTAAAAAGCGTACGAACCACATCAGGTCTGCCCGCTTCAAGCGATTCCACTACCTCATCTATCCAACCCTCTACACGTTGCCTCGGCTTCAGGTACGAAGTAGCCAGCATGGTCAGGAAACCGTTCTTTACCTCATTGTTCGGGAAATCCAGCAGGAACCTGTTCGTGCGCATGTTATACCCCTTTATTGTCAGATAACCACTTTGGAATATCATCGGCAAAGGCTGCTCCAAGTCTGCCTTGTAGTCTACAAACTCCTCTGCACGGTAATACTTCCCTGTCAGCTCGTTTACATTTTCATCAAAATGACTGAGCAGGCGGATTAGATAACTAGGGGTGCCCGAGCGGAACCAATAATCGTTTATCCGAAGACTGTCCAGCGCATTGAGCAGGCTGAAAGGATTGTATACATCTGTCAGACGCTCACTGAAATGATACCCGTCGTACTGAAGTTTCAGGCGTTCCTTCATTTCCTCCGCACTACAGGCATAGTCCTGTGCCATGGCTGCTATCGGTGCCGGAAAGTAATGCTCTATCTCTTCCTGTGTAATCCCGCAAAGAGTCTCGTAGCGACGGTCCATACTGATATCCTTCGGCTGGTTGAAACCGCTGAATACACTCACCTGAGAAAACTTGGTTACTCCCGTCAGCAGGACAAACTGCAGGTGTGCATCGGCTCCCTTGAAAACCGAATAGAATGCTTTCAAGACATTGCGGTGACGGTCTTCTAGGCCTGCATCCACATCCAGCACATCCAATATCGGCTTGTCGTATTCATCAATCAACACGACTGCACGGCGACCTGTCTGCTCGCGGGCAGCACGAAGTACTTTAATAAAGCGTGTACCTACATCCAACCTGCCGTTGTCCAGACTAAGTCCATAATCAGACTCCCAATCAGTAACATAATCGTTCAGGCGTTCTTCCAGCACACCTTCACGCGTAAAATCAGAGCCGTTAAAGTCCACATGAAATACAGGATACACATGCCATTCTTTCTCCAGACGGTCTATCTTCAGACCCTTGAAAAGCTCCTTGCGCCCCAGATAGTAATTCTCCAATGTAGACACAAGCAGACTCTTGCCGAAACGGCGGGGACGACTCAGAAAATAGATTTTTCCTTCGTGGGTAAGCTGATATATCAAGTCGGTCTTGTCAACATAAACATAGCCGTCTTCAATAAGCTGGTCGAAGCTCTGGATTCCGATTGGGTATTTCATAGGAGAACGATTTATTAATAATGAATACTTCTGCTTTTCAAAGATAGTGCAAACCAAGCGAAGTACAAAGCGAAAACAAAGTTTTCAGAATCTGTACTTCCGGGGTAAAGCCTAGCTGAATTCTACCAGCCACCTGTCCAGCGTCATATCTTCCGTGAAACTTACCCGACCGGACTCGAGGAGGTGTTTCTTCAGGCGGAACTTCTTCTGAGAAATAGAAGCCGGAGAGACGGCAAAGATGGAAGCCAACTGCGTATTGTTGAAGCGAAGGCGGATAAGCAGACACCACAGCGCATGGTTCTCCTTATCCCTGCGTGCTGAAGGCATCGGCATTGTCTCCAGGATATGGAGCGCACTGTCCGGGCGGTCAAACATCACAGATTCCGCCCGCACCAGTTCCGCAAGCGGATGCTCGCCTGCACGCTTGCCGCTACAGCCCGCTAGTAAAGTCAAAAAAGAACACAAAAAACAGAAATATAGTACTTGCCGTGTAAAATAAGTCATAATTTTGGGAGGTTATATCAACACAAAGATAGTGCAAACCGAAAGAAGTACAAAGTGAAAAAAATGTTTTCAAAATACTATAACTCATACAACCACGAATCCAGTGTTTCCCCCTCCCCGAAAAGACAGGAATCTACAGCCAGTATACGTTTCTTCATCCGCGATTTCTGTTGATAGACCGATGTCGGAGAAATAGCCGAAAGCACAGCAATCTGCGGCACGGTAAAACGCAGTTTGATAAGGACACAATACTGCAAGTCTACTTCTGTAAGATTGGGGAAACGGTTTTTCAGTCGGGCAGTAAAACCGTTATAGACATCATCTACCAAAGCAGCCAGACATGTGCGGTCCGAGTCGTCAATGAAATGCGGATTCTTCCGGAGCTCGTTGACCAGCAGATGCTCTGCCACCAGCCTTTCGGCCAATTTATGCTCACGTTCGCGCAACTATTTCATTTCATTTTCAAGAGTCTGAATACACTGTATGTTGAGTCTGCCCGAACCTTCGGACCGAATCTCCTGCTGTTGTTTAGATGTCTTTTTCGGGTTATTCATCTTTAATTTAGAAAACTATTTTGTCATCGGTTGTTTAATCTACGGCAAAGATAGAAGATTCTTGATTACATCCGAATAAATCCATATCTACAGCCAGTTTACCGCAAATCGTTAATTATCAGATATTTATACAAACAAAAGTTCTTCACCATATATACAGACACGTTCTTTAGAACCTGTGGAGCCATAAATCGAGCGTTTCCTTCTCGGCAAAAATATCCGATTGATGTTGCAGAATACGCTTCTTCATCCGCGATTTCTGCTGCGATACGGAAGTAGAAGATACGGCAGTGAAAACAGCAATCTGCGATATGCTGAAGCCGAGTTTGATAAGTATGCAAAGCTGGATATCCAGTTCCGTCAAGTTTGGGAAGGCAGCCGTAAGCCGGTCTGTAAACTTCGGATAAACCTCGTCTACCAGTACCGAGAGCCGGACAAAATCTTCCGGCTGCAGAAAGCGTGGAGTGCTACGCAGTGACGCTACCAGCGGATGAGCGGCAATCAATCGGCAGGCCAGCTCCTCTTCCCGGTCTTTCAACCGCAGCATTTCGGTCGTAAGTTCCTGAACAGGCTGTGTCTTCAGCGGACTACTTTTCAATTTGTGCCAATGCGTTTCTATTTGCTGCTGCAGGTCACGATTGGCAAGCGTAAGCTTTCGGTTCTGCTCTTCCAGTTGCCCGATGAGCAAACGCTGTTCCTCCTGTTCGTCCGCCTTATGCAAAGAAAGCTGCATCTGCAATTCCAGAATATGCTCGTTGTTTTGCGCAATCAGCACCTCATTGTCCTTCAACTGTTTGTTGTATTGCTGCAGTTCTTCGGAAAGGCGCCGTATGGTACGTTCTTTCTTCTTCAGATTCTGCTGGTAAATGATGATAAGCAGCAAAATCACTCCCAGCAACAAGGATACAACGACCGCAATGCGAAGCTCCATTTTCTGACGACTGATGATGAGCTTGTAATTGCGCTGTTCCAACTGTGCCCGGGTTTCCTGTTGCCGGAGTGCCGTGTTATGCTTAGCCAGCAAGTCTTCCTGTATCGAATCACAATAGCGGACAAACTTCAGTTTCTCAATCGGTTTCCCCATTCGTTCGTTCAGCACGGTGCGCATCTGGTTTACAGAACCTCTGCTGCCCAGCAGAATCCGACCCTTACTGTGCATCTGCATGGAATCTATCAGCCGTTCGGTCCAACGGATATAGTAGGAAGCCGAGTCGTTCATCTTCAAGTCCAGATAAATCAGTCCAAAATTGACAGGAATCATAAACCGGGAGATAGAAGAAGGATACAGCCGGATAAGCCGGTGATACAACGCAAGGGATGCCTTGTACTGATGATCGAGCATCAGTGCCACTCCATAGTTATTCAAGATGTGGTATGCAAATGCCGTATCACCCGCCTCCATCGCCAGCTGGAAGCCCTTTTCGTGACAGGCCATATTCGAGGTATCGCCTCCCAGCTGCGACACAAGGGCAAGCGAATAGACCATCTGGTAATGTTCCTTGACCGGCAACTTGTGGGCTATACGGAGCATATCTTCAATCATCGCCTTGCATTCCATAAAACGGCTTTGCTTGTACAGCACTTCCAGTTTTTTGCGTTGCAGCACCAGCATGTTGGCGGTGTCTTTGCGTGCAATGGCCAGACTGATTCCCCGGTCGAAGACAGCAATAGCCTCATCGTTTGCTTCCTTCCACCTCAGATACATGCCCTCCAGCAGATAAGTCTCCAGCTGAGCGGCTGTATCTCCCCGCTGCCGGTAATAGGCGACAGCCTGATACAGTTGCGAGTCTTCCAGCAACGACATTTCCTGCTTGTAGTGTGCCATAGCCCGGTTCCAGATAAGTTTCATGCGCTCCGCTTCGGTGAGCGCTGTTTCGTCGGTAAGACTGTGCAGAAGCTGCAAAGCTGAATCAGGCTTCCCTTGCAACAGCAGGGAATCTGTTTGCCGCAGCAAGGAGGCTGCATGAGGCTGTTTCATGCAGGCACCCAGCAGCAACAACATTGCTAGCAGGCATCCGATTGGATTCAGTTTGTGCTTCATACGCTTGTCCAATTATACTTACATACGGTTTTTCTGGCTGTCGCCGGCTCCGGTTCCTTTGTATTTACTCTTCACTGCATTGAATTTATACCGCACCGTCAGCGATACTCTTCTGAATTCGGTAATATAGTCCGTAGTGGTCTTTATACCGCTATATATGGTACAGTCATAGTCATCCGTTTCAAACAGGTTTGTTGCCTGAAGCTGGAAGCTCAGTCTTTCCTTGAAGAAACTTTTGTAAAGCCCCAGGGATACATTCCACGAATTGATTCCCATATAGATGTTCTGCATATGTCCCTTCGTATTGTAAGTAACATTTGCATCAAGCAGGAATCCGGCTGGCAGACTGAAATTGTTACGCCACACAAGGGTCACCCGGGGTTTGTCCAATGCCATCTCGCCATCCTTACCGTCAATACGGAACCACTGCTTATAGACCTGCGCCATGAACTGCGGGCTCCACCAGCCGATGGTAGGCGATAAGGTCACAGACGACACAATGTTGTCGTACGGCTTCGCATTGATGATATTCAGCAATGAGATGGTTGGATTGACATCCGAATAAGGTTCGCTGATCTGAATGATATCGTCCTTTATATGGTTATAGGTAAAGTTCAGGTTTATCCATTTATAGGATGCCGACAAGGTAGCATTCTGGTTGATAACCGGTTTCAAGAACGGATTACCGGTCTGGTAGGTATATTTGTTGCTGTAATACGTATTGCTTCTCAGCATATCGTACGACGGACGCGTAATTCCGCCACTATAGCTCAGCTGCACCTGTGCCTTGCCTACCGGGAAGTTGACATTCAACGACGGGAATACGTTATTAAACGTACGGCTCTGTTCGTCGATATGCTTACCCTGCTCAAAATAGTCGAAGTTTACATACTCGTATCTTACGCCCGCCTGCATATCCACCTTGCCGAACGAATGGGCATAGTCGATGAAAGCCGCCGTAGAGCCTTCCTTTATTTGACTGTTGTCATTATCCAGAATCCCTTCCTGATTGATGTAGAGATTGGTTCTGTCGGTATGCGAGTATTCACCGCCAAACGACAGGTTGCCCTGCCACAGCGGATACGACAAGACCAGCTTGGCAGCATACAGCGTTCCGTCGTTTTGATTGAACGTATTGACATTCGTTTCGGTATCTCCGTTGGTTATTTCCTCGGTGTGCTGACCCTCCTTCTTGATGTTCCACAGTCCATCGGCATTGAAATCAATGTTCCAGTCGCCCAACTGCCCGTTGTAATAATAGTTCAGGCTGTTTTTGGTAGAAGGATACTCGCCCAACATCGTACTCACGTTGGTTTCGTACAGTTCTCCGTCGGTATAGACATTGGTTTTAAAACGCCAGTCGCTTACCGTATTGAAGATTCTATCCACATCATAGCGTACACCCATGGAGTGTTTCTCATTAAACTGATAGTTCAGTGAAAGGACTCCCTGCACATTGCTTTCCTTGTTTTTTCCATGCCGTGCATCCATCTCCTGCTCCCACACTTTGTCCAGATAAGTTATCATGCCCAGCATCTGGTTGTTTCCATTACGGAACTTTCCTCCGAACAAAGTTCCCGATAGGTCGAAACCTCCCTTGCGGTAATTGAAGTTGAACCTGTCTCTTATACACATCTCCGAGCCCACGAGACCGGAGCCTA
>USQO01000003.1 GCA_900556845.1 uncultured Bacteroides sp.
AGTAGTTACTTGTGATATATATATATTTTCTTACGCGTAAAAGCAAAATCGGTTTGTTGTTCTGGTTCAACAATAGCACAACGAATTGGAGCTGTCTTTTCAAGCAAAGACAAAATTTCTACCAATGTTTCTGTAGTAAATGTAGCCGAATAGGTGTATTTATAAAGCTCTTTATTTTTTAGTTCTATATCCACATTAAAATGACGGGAAAGCTTTTTAGCAATCTCATTCAATGGAGTACGTCGGAAAACCATTTTACCATCTTTCCATCCGGTTTCTACCAATAAATTTACTTTTCGAACTTCCATATTCTTAGCTTTACGAGAGTAAACAACTTGCTCTCCAGGAACAATATCTTTACTTTGTGAGCTGTGGGATTGTGTTATCCGTATATTTCCTTCTGCCAAAGTCGCTTTTATAACCGGTTCTTCAACGTAAGCATTTACATTAAATTCTGTACCATAGGCACTTACAATAAGTCCATCAGAAGTTTGCACATCAAAACGGTTATTCACATCAGAAGTAACCTTAAAATACGCCTCCCCCTCAAGAGCCACTTTTCTTCCAGCACTCGTAAAACGTTCCGGATAGATAAGTTTCGAACCGGAATTCAACCATACTTCCGAACTGTCCGGTAAAACTACCTTGGTGCAGACACCATAAGCTGTAGCGACTTCCAATTGTCTGACAGGTGCAGACCTGAACTGTGACAACTGATAATAGTAATACGCTGACAACATTATCAAAGGCAACAACAATACGGCGGCTGCATTTTTGATATATGTAAAAATTCTGATGCGATTATTACTCCAATGAATACGGCGATGCAGTTTCTCCCAATTCCCGTCTACATCAATTTCTTTCTGTTGAAGCAACCGGTCTGAGAGATCCCACACAGCCTGCATTTTCTCTTCTTCAAACTTCATATTATCCGAAAATTCTTTTTTCCCTCTTTCTTCCATGAATAATCTTTTTTTTATATATGACGTTTAAATGAATCAACACCCTATTAAATCCGAAAAAAAAGAGCCAACAATGGCAAATAATCCTTCAGTTCGACCCGCAAAAACTTCAAAGCCTTAGTCATATAGGCTTCTATTGTTTTTACAGAAAGTTGCTTTGTCTCTGCTATCTCAGCATAGGTTTTACCTTCAAAACGGTTCATTCGGAAAGTAGACGCTACCGGTTCCGGAAGTTTGTCTAAAGCTTCATTCAGTAAGCGTTCCAATTCTACAGTCGTATACAGGTCATAACAGAATGCTTCTTCGTTCTCCAAGCTATTCTCCATCCATCTTCTTTCAACATCTTTTTTCCGGTGAAAATCCAAGCAGGCATTACGCACACTTGTTACAAGAAAATTTCGGGCTGATGTTTCTATGACAAGTTCTTTTCTGTTTTTCCACACACGGAAAAAGACTTCCTGCACAATGTCTTCACAGGAATCCATTTCTTCAATATAGCGATGGGCAAACACACAAAGCGGTGCAAAATAATCATAGAATAATGCACGAAATGCTTTTTCATCATCTTGAAAGGATATTCTGTGAAAAAGTATATCCGCCGATTCAACCTGTATTTTATTTCTTCCGCCCATTTTTATCTTATATTTTCAATACTCACCATTTTGAAGTGTCCGTTTTTTTATATCACAAATATCATAATGCCATAGTGGGTGTAAATTTACAAAGTTTTTCAATTTTTCACCGAAAAAACATAGAAATCTTATAAAAAGGCTGATTCCGAAAGGATAGATTCAATTTTTGACTATGTTTTGTTACTTAATCATTTTAATGATAAACTTTCGGCACAAAAACGAGGAATTTTTATCATTAGAGTGAAAAACATTCGTCATTCCTGAGCCTCACTTACAAAGTAAGGTCAAAATAATATTAACTCCGTTCCTCAAAAGACTACATACAATATTGAAAAAGCGTGAGCAATGCCTAAAGAGAACAGGGGTTTCTTGGAGATTCAGCGCAATAAATGTACCTTTGCAGCAATCGTAAATATGTATGATATGAAAATGATTCGAAATATTCTGTCCACTTCATTACTGCTGACAGGTATCGCCCTGTTCTCATGTGGGAACAGTAACAAAAATAACGAACTGACTGAAACCGAGGAAGGTATGAAAGTTGAAGCTCCTGCTTTTAATGCCGACAGCGCTTATCACTACATAGAACAGCAAGTAGCTTTTGGCCCGAGGGTTCCAAATACGGAAGCTCACCGGAAATGCGGTGACTATCTGGCTGCGCAACTGGAGAAATTCGGTGCTAAAGTATACAATCAGGAGATGGAGGTAACAGCTTATGATGGTACGGTGCTCAAGGCTCGTAATATCATCGGTGCTTATCTGCCCGAAAGCAAGAAGCGTGTGTTGCTGTGCGCGCATTGGGACTCACGCCCGTATGCGGACAATGATAAGGATGAGAAAAATTATCATACGCCTATCGATGGTGCTAATGACGGGGGTAGCGGCGTAGGTGTACTGCTGGAAATAGCAAGGCAATTGCAGCAAAAGGCTCCCCAGATAGGTATTGATATTATTTTCTTCGATGCGGAGGATTATGGTACACCGCACTTCTATAAAGGCGAATATAAAGCGGATACATGGTGTCTGGGTTCGCAGTACTGGGGACGAATGCAGCATGTACAGGGATATAATGCACGCTACGGTATACTGCTGGATATGGTGGGTGGAAAGAATGCGACCTTCTATTACGAAGGGTATTCACAACGGACCGCCGGAAAAGAGATGAAAAAGATATGGAAGGTAGCGCACGAATTGGGCTATGGCAGCTTCTTCCCGAAAGAAAGAGGTTCGGAGGTAGTGGATGACCATATCTACGTTAACCAGCTTACTCAGATTCCATGCGTTGACATCATTCATTACAATCCGGCTGGGGATACTGGATTCTGTGCTACATGGCACACTGTAAACGATAATATGCAAGATATAGATAAAGCAACCTTGAAGGCTGTGGGACAGACAGTTATGGGGGTAATTTACAACGAAAAATAAATAGGAAAATGAAAACAATTAATGAACTTCAGGATGAAATAATTGAAGAATTCAGCGATTTTGACGACTGGATGGATAAATATCAGCTGCTGATTGACTTAGGCAATGAACAGGAAGAGCTGGACCCGAAATATAAAACGGACCAAAACTTGATTGAAGGTTGTCAAAGCCGGGTATGGCTTCAGGCTGACATGGTGGACGGAAAGATTATTTTCCAGGCAGAGAGTGACGCGCTGATTGTAAA
The DNA here is from genome assembly GCA_900556845.1 of uncultured Bacteroides sp. Taxonomy (GTDB): domain Bacteria; phylum Bacteroidota; class Bacteroidia; order Bacteroidales; family Bacteroidaceae; genus Phocaeicola. The sequence goes on from USQO01000003.1 coordinate 3,267, forward strand.
AGGTATCGTTACACTGCTGATTAAAGTTATTTCGGGACACACTCCTGATGAGATTTTGAATGCTGACCTGTACTTTATCGAAAAAATTGGATTGAAAGAGCATTTGTCGCCTACCAGAAGCAATGGATTGCTGGCTATGGTAAAACAGATGCGTATGTATGCGCTGGCATTCAAGGCTAAATGTGGCGAATAATATTATAGACATATTTTTAAAATCGGTCTTATTGGAAGAGTACTCCCGATAAGACCGATTTTTTTAGGCCTTTATGCATTTGATGAGTACTTTTTCATCATTCCAGAGTGTGGTTGCAAAAATATAAAGCTCGCCACCTTCTTTTAGTTTAAGGCGCTTGCGCAAATCGGCAACCGTTGACGGGAAATTACGGACTGTAAGGTTGGCTTTTTCTACCCCTTCCAGAAAGTGCTTGATTTCTTTCTTCCCGAAACCGGATACTCCTACTACTTGGAAATGACGGCCCGGAAAGTCGGATAAGTATTGTGAAGATGTAAACAGATGGCTGTTGATATGTAGTTTATAAACAGGGAACCGTGAACTTATAATACGGTAGGCACCAGCTTTCAACAAGGTTACATCCGGTTCATACAAGTATTCTAACATACTATCTGCCAGCTTATTAGCAGAGTTACGCTCTTCTTCTACAGTAAAAGCGAAATGATTTGAACAGTCCTTGTTAATAAGTTGTTCACAATGGATTTCAACAGGTTGGTTGTTTTGCTCGCTTTTCAATATCAACAGCAGTTCTTTGCATTCGTTCTGCACTGAAACCAAGTGTATCTGGGAAATGTATTTCAAGTCGTGTAGAGCAGAAGTTATATCCAGCATAGGGGACAGCTTTATCATTACTGTTTTTGCTTTGCTTATCAACAGCGGCTCCATTTCTATTACGTTAGGCTCGCAATCGGCCAAAGCTACTGTTTTGCCTCCGCGGCTGTCTCTGCGTGCAGGGTCTAGAAAAATACAGTCCACCGATTCCATCTTTTCCAAAAACGAACAGGCGTCGTCTTTACATAGGGTAATATGAGGAAGGCCTAATAAAGGGAAATTATGGTGTGCCAACTCACAGAGTTCTTCCTGACGCTCTACGTAAGTGACCTGCTTAAAGTTTCGTGCCAGAAAAGAGCAGTCTACTCCCAGTCCGGCTGTAAGGTCTACCAATGTATCTCCCTTAATGAGTGAAGCTTTATAGCGGGCTGTCTGTTCGGAAGAACATTGCTCCATAGATAAATGCCGGGGATAGCGAATCTGTCCGACCGATGCCCAGGAGGGTATCTTTCGGGATGCAATCTGATAACCGGCAATTTGCTGTACGGCAGCAGGCATATCTACGTCAGGATACTTGGCTGCCTGTAATGCCAGAGCACGCACGTCTTCATTGACGTGCTTACGGATAAACTCTTGTGTGGCTTGCGTAAAGTCTTTCATCGGGATATCACAGATTTTTACTTTTAAAGAATTTCGAGAAGAACAATAATTGGTAATCAATTGAGTTATTCCAGTAAACTCCATTATGGGCTCCCGGACGGGTTATGAAATCGTGTTCTATACCTCGTTGTAACAGTTGCTTGTGGAAGGCTTGGTTCACTTCAAGGAAGAAGTCGTCTTCTCCACAGTCTATTATCAATGCTAAATCTCTGTTTTTAATTTTATCCAACTGGTTGATAACGGTATGAGTTTCCCATACTTCAGGATTGTCTTTTTTGCTGCCTAAACGGGCGGCCATATCCCAGTTGTTAGGAAAAGGACGTATGTCAACACCGCCACTGGTACTTCCGGCCGCACCAAAAACAGCGGTGTGACGGATGGCATTCCACATAGCGCCATGGCCTCCCATACTAAGTCCGGTAATAGCTCTTGCTTCGCGGACTGCGTGGGTCGGATAATGACTGTCGACATAGGCTATCAGTTCATGGGAAATAAATGTTTCATACCGGTAAGTCGAATCAACCGGACTGTCCCAATACCAGCTGTTATTCCCATCTGGACAAACAATCAGAATTCCATACTGATCGGCCAACTGTGGCAACTCCGGCTTAACGCCAAGCCATGTACGGGCATTGCCTCCGTGCCCGTGAAGCAGGTACAATACCGGATAGGTTGTTTTTTCACACGTTGGCACGATAACAATGGTTTCTACACTTTTCTTCATTAATTTACTGGGAACTGCCAATGTATCAACACGGGCACCCCAAACAGAGAGAGCAGTACTGATAAACAAGACAAGGGTAAAGAAGCGGCTTCTCATAAGTCTATAAAACTTTATATTAATCATACTAATATTATTATCTCATTTAATTGCAAAAATACGGTTTTGTTTCCAGATGAGGACAGTAATGTATTTTTTTCTGTAAAAAGCTAGAAAACAAACCGGATAAAACGTTTTATGCACAACTTTACAAACTAATCACTATGAACAAGATTTATACTATCTTTTTAGCTATTTCATGCTGTCTGATGGAAACGGCATGCAGTCCTTATGAGACGGATGACCCTTCTGAAAATAAAGGTGCCGAACTTACTGTACAAACCAGGACCGGTGAGAATCTGGAAATGGAATATCCTATACAGGTTTATGCTTTCGACAAAGAGGGGCTGTGTGTACATAGCCAGGAAATTGTTTCGGAAGAAGAAGCACTGAAAATGACTCTTCCTGAAGGGCTTTACAGAATTGTAGCTATCGCCGGTAACAAGACGGGAGAATATAAGCTTACAGATACTTCTTCATGGGATAAATCCATCGCTTTAGACGCTCCTTATTATGCATTGCATGCTTTAATGATGGGTAGCAGTAACATCGAATTGACGAATACTGATGCTGAGGTTAGCATAACCATGTCGTACGCAGTTTCGGCACTGCGACTTAATCTGGCTGACATACCCGACAGTGCAACGGCTGTAAAGATTCATGTCAGTCCGGTTAGTTCAAGCATCAACTTTAAAAAAGAGCTTGCCAATGATGAGCAGACGACTACGATACCATGTAGTTTACAAGAAAATATCTGGAAAACAGAAACGGTTTATGTGCTGCCGGCCGAAAGTAAACAAACTGTTTTCAGTATAGATATTACTTATCCGCATACGACATGCAGCTATGGATATACTTATAATAAACCTCTGGAAGTCAATCAGCCTTATGTATTGAACGGAAGCTTTAAAGGGGGCTTTGAAATCGATGGTGACTTTACGATAGACGGATGGAAGCCTGTGTGTAACATCAGTTTTACGTTTGGAAATTCGGATAGCAGCACCTCTGAACCGGATGAGCCGGAAAATCCAGGGGAACCGGAGGATGGCACAATTCTTATTGATGAAATGCCTGCTGTTAACAGTATTTGGAATGGATGTTTCGTATGGCAAGTCAATAATGAACTGGCGGATGAGGCGGATCTGGTGTTAATGGCATCAGAACAGTTCTTAATTTACGCATCAAAAACTGCTGAAACACTGGCTGACTATAAATTCAACAACTGGACTACATGGCGTACATTTACCAGAGCGGAAGCGGAGCAGTTAAGAAAAGAGTATGATTTGGTAAATCTGCCTGACTTGAATGATATCTTAGATGCAGGAGGGCTAGAAGGATTCTTCTATAATGAAGAGGACAGATATTTATGTGAAAACGGTGCTTATTCTTTTAACTTTAAAACTAGCGGTACAATCAGTGCCACAGGTGTAACCAGAAAATATTATCTCCGACCGCTAATAACAATACACGTAAAAGTCAAATAAACTTATAAAAAGAACCGGCATCAAATGAGATGCTGGTTCTTCAATTCTTCGGCTACGTTTTCCAATTCATCGTACCAAGCCTGTCCGAACTTGCGGATTAAAGGTTCTTTCAGAAACTTATATACAGGCAGATTTTCTTTTTTACCTAAAAGTACGGCAGCTTTACACACATCCCAACGATGATAGTTCACTGCTTTAAAAGGACCATAATCGCCAATACGAATAGGATACAGATGGCAGGATATGGGTTTATAGAAATTACAGCGTCCTTCACGGTAAGCTTTTTCGATAGCACAATAGCAGTATCCTTTTTCATCATAACAGGTAAACACACAATCCTTACCGTTTACAATGGAGGTTACCAAATCGCCATCCTGGTCGGTATATACGACTCCTTGCTTCTTAATGATTTCCTGTGCGGCAGGCGAAAGGTCATCCCAAACTACAGGAACTACTTCCTCCAGTTTTTCTACTTCGTCCAGTTCTACCGGTGCTCCGGCATCACCTTCAATACAGCATTCTCCTTTACAGGCATCCAGATTACAGAGAAATTTCTCGCGAAATACATCCAGACTTACTACCACATCGTCTATTTGAACCATATTTTTCTTTCTTTGTTATTTGACTACAAAGGTAAGAAAAAAAAGGAATATTCTGCATGCCTGATATTATACCAAAAAAAAAGCACAGACCGCATACGAACAATCCGCATGAAGCCTGTGCCTTTATCTTTATGTGTAACTTATTGCCCGAAAATTATTTAATCAGGTCTTTTCCTGTCATATCAGCTGGCTGAGCCATACCCAAGATGTGAAGGATAGAAGGAGCAACGTCTGCCAATACACCGTTTTCAACCTTAGCGTCCTTGTTTTCTGTTACGTAAACAAATGGAACTGGGTTCAGTGAGTGGGCTGTGTTAGGAGTTCCGTCTTCGTTCAATGCGTGGTCTGCATTTCCGTGGTCAGCAATGATGATTACTTCGTAATCGTTTGCTTTAGCAGCTTCTACTGTATCTTTCACGCAGTTGTCGATAGCAACTACTGCTTTTTCGATAGCTTCGTAGATACCTGTGTGACCAACCATATCACCGTTAGCGTAGTTTACAACGATGAAGTCGTATTTCTGAGTGTTGATAGCTTCTACCAGTTTGTCCTTAACTTCGTAAGCGCTCATTTCAGGCTTCAAGTCGTAAGTAGCAACTTTTGGAGAAGGAACGAGGATACGGTCTTCGTTGTCGTATGGAGTTTCACGTCCACCGTTGAAGAAGAATGTTACGTGTGCATACTTTTCTGTTTCAGCAATGTGAAGCTGAGTCTTTCCGTTTGCTGCAAGGTATTCGCCAAGAGTGTTCTGTACGTTTTCTTTCGGGAACAAGATATGAACACCTGTAAAGGAAGCATCGTACGGAGTCATACAGTAGAACTGAAGTCCCGGGATAGTCTTCATACCTGCTTCCGGCATATCCTGCTGAGTAAGAACGATAGTAAGCTCTTTAGCACGGTCGTTACGGTAGTTGAAGAAGATTACTACGTCGCCTTCCTTGATAGTACCGTCGAAGTTAGCGTTAGAAATAGGTTTGATGAACTCGTCAGTTACACCTTCATCGTATGATTCCTGCATAGCCTGAACCATGTCTGTAGCTTTCTTGCCTGTACCGTTTACCAGCAAGTCGTAAGCTTCTTTCACACGTTCCCAACGTTTGTCACGGTCCATTGCATAGAAACGACCTACGATAGAAGCAATTTTACCTGCTGATTTTGCGCAGTGTGCAGAAAGTTCTTCGATAAATCCTTTACCGCTCTTAGGGTCAGTGTCACGACCGTCCATGAAGCAGTGAATGAAAGTATTTTCGATACCGTATTCTTTAGCGATGTCGCAAAGGCGGAACAGGTGGTCGAGTGAAGAGTGTACACCACCGTTTGAAGTAAGACCCATGAAGTGGATGTTCTTACCGTTTTCCTTAGCATATGTGAAGGCAGAAACAACTTCAGGATTCTGCATGATGCTTCCGTCGGCACAAGCACGGTTGATTTTTACCAAATCCTGATAAACGATGCGTCCGGCACCGATGTTGAGGTGACCAACTTCAGAGTTACCCATCTGTCCGTCAGGAAGACCTACGTTTTCGCCACTTGCCTGCAACTGTGAGTGAGGGTAATTAGCCAACAGACTGTCCCAATAAGGAGTAGGAGTGTTAAAGATTACATCGTCTTTGTGATGGTCGCCGCAGCCCCATCCGTCAAGGATCATTAAAAGTGCTTTTTTAGCCATAATCTTAATTTTATATTAAAAGTTATTACGTTCTTTTTCTAGCTACAAAGGTAAGAAAAAAGCCGGGATGATTGATAAGGCGATGATGGAAAATTACAGTTTTTCAATATTGATTTTTCTAAAAAGATTGTTCCTGTTGTTTTTTTAAATATCTTTGTATCAAACTATTAAACTTAATTTTACTATGAACTTAAAAGAATGTAATAAGACTGTCTTCCTACTGCTGATAGGTTTGGGAGGACTGATGGGGCTGAACTCTTGTTCCGAAAAGTCGCAGGAACAGTCACAAACAATCTCTCCAACTCCAGGTCAGCAAGCTATGATTGACCGAAAATACGGAATGTTTCTGCATTTCGGAATGAATACGTATCTTAATGCTGAATGGAGTGACGGAAGTGCTCCTGCTGCGACATATAACCCTCCTGCAGATATTGCGGAGAAAGCAGCACAATGGGTTACGAATGCTAAAAAAGCCGGTATGCGTTCCATCGTACTTACTACTAAACATCATGATGGTTTTTGCTTGTGGGACAGTCAGTATACTGATTTTGACATTGCCAATCCTGATATCAAGAATAAAGCAGACATTGTAAAAGCTGTTTCGGATGCTTGTAGAAAAGAAGGTATTGCATTTTCTGTTTATTACTCTTTATGGGACAGACATGAGCCATGCTACAAAGAAGCGGATTTCAGAAAGTACATTGACTATATGAAAAATCAGCTGAAAGAGTTGATGACAAATTACGGAGAAGTCTGCGAGCTATGGTTTGACGGTGCATGGGATAAACAGAATGTAAGCGACTGGTGTCTGCCTGAAATCTATAAGTTTGTGAAAGAAATGCAGCCTAACTGTCAGATATCTACCAATTGGACATTAGGAAAGCACCCGGTAGACATGGCTGAGAATGATTCGATCATTTATTTCCCGGCTGATTTCAGACTTTGGGATCCGTTCCTTCCTGTCAAGAACGATCCAAAAATTTATTCACATGAAGGAAAGAAATACTACCTGCCTTTTGAATGTACTCAAACTATTTCGGTATTAGGCAACTGGTTTAGCCATCCCGAAGATAAAACAGTACGAGAATTGGACGAGCTGGAGGAAATCTTCTATGTATCAACAGCTAACGACAACTGTTTATTGCTTAACATTCCTCCTGATGTTAACGGTGAACAAAACCCATTGGCCATTGAACGGATTACTGCTTTGGCACAAAAACTGGGCATAGAAGATGGTAAGCCATTCCCCAAACAATTACCTGAACCCAAATCACTTACATCAAGTGCTACGGCTTCTGCTTCCAGCATTTTCAAACAAGACACACTTCATTATGGGGCGATGTATGCTATTGACAGTGATGTTTCTACAGCATGGAAAGCAGATAAGGAAACAGCAACACTAGAGATTTCATTAAAACAGGCTGCAGACATTAAGGAAATTGCAATCATTGAAGAAAGAAACAGTATTCAGGAATTCTTTATTGAAGCCTTAATAAATCAGAAATGGGCAACCATTTATACTGGTAAAGCCTTAGCAGACCCTAAAGCTGAAAGTTTTATGGGATATGGCTACAATAAATTCACTTTGCCTCAAAGTGTACAAACTGACCAGTTACGCATCAATATACAAAAGTCTAGTGGAACTCCAAGTATCTACTCAATCAGACTGAAATAAAAACAGGAAAGGGTCAGCTCTCCTCTAAAATTCGAGCGTGAGCTGACCATCTCCTAATAAGTTATACGACATTCTATGATAGGGTGACGTACCAAAACGACGAATAGCTTCACGATGTTTCTTGGTTGGATAACCTTTATTGGAAAGCCAATCGTATATAGGATATTCCTGATGCAATGCATTCATATAATCATCCCTATAGGTCTTTGCCAGAATAGATGCAGCTGCAATAGACAGGTATTTCCCGTCTCCTTTTACAACAGTTGTGTATGGAACACTTTGATAAGGCTTAAAACGATTTCCATCGACCAGTATATACTCCGGGCGTAAAGCCAATTTGTCTAAAGCACGGTGCATTGCCAGAAAGGAAGCATTCAGAATATTAATTTTATCTATCTCCTGCGGAGTCACTACACCAACGGCCCAAGCCAATGCCTCTTTCTCTATGATGGGACGAAGCTGGTATCGTTGTTTTTCAGTCAGCTTTTTGGAGTCGTTCAACAATTCGTTCTTATAATCAGGCGGTAAAATTACAGCTGCAGCATAAACGGCTCCTGCCAGACAGCCTCTTCCGGCTTCATCACATCCAGCCTCAACCAGATTTTCATTTAAACATGGCAATAACATAACAAGATTCTTTTTAATAATACCTATATGAATGACAAAGTGAACAAAGATAGATATTAATAATGAGTCTTTATTTTTTTATCCGTATTTTTGCCGAAAATTTGCACAAAAAATATGTTTACTATTATCGGGATTATGTTATCAGGAATCGGAATCGGTTTCTTGTTACGCAGAAATAATTTATCGGGTATCGGGAAGGTTATTACCGGACTTATATGGCTTTTACTCTTTTTACTTGGAGTAGATGTAGGAGGAAACAAAGCGATTATTCAGGGGCTACATACACTTGGTCTGGAAGCCTTACTGCTTACGATCGGAGGTATACTTGGCAGTGTGATACTGGCATGGGGACTATGGTATTATTTATATAAAAGGAATAAGACGGTTTTATGAAAGGAAGTTTAATTATTATCTGTTTCTTTATTTTAGGAAGTTGCTGTGGATACTTTCAGCTGCTCCCTGCTTTTGTTACACAAAGCAACCTGAGTTATTATGCGCTTTGTGCATTGATGTTCAGTGTAGGTATCAGTATTGGCAACAATCCACAAACCCTTCGTAACTTCCGTTCTTTAAATCCTAGATTGATTTTTCTGCCTGTTATGACGATTTTAGGTACATTGGCAGGAAGTGCAGTAGTAAGCTTCTTACTTCCGCATCGTTCGCTGACCGATTGTCTGGCGGTAGGTTCCGGTTTCGGATATTATTCCTTGTCGAGTATTTTCATTACAGAATACAAAGGTGCTGAATTAGGTACCGTAGCCTTACTGGCCAATATATCCCGAGAAATCGTTACCTTACTGGCAGCACCATTGCTTGTCAGATGGTTTGGCAATCTGGCTCCTATTTCAGCGGGAGGAGCAACTACAATGGATACAACCCTGCCTATCATTACCCAAACAGCCGGACAACAATTTGTGATTGTATCCATCTTCCATGGATTTGTAGTAGATTTCAGTGTTCCTTTTCTTGTAACACTCTTTTGCTCCTTATAACAGAAAAATAATCTCATCAAAAAAGGCACCCTCTATTCTTCTTTACAGAATAAAGGATGCCTTTTATATTTTAGTTTCTATAGACTAGAACATACGACTTACCCGTGCTATTCCAGCAACAAGCGCATCAATTTCTTCTTTGGTTGTATAGATTCCAAAAGTAGCACGTACAGTACCTTCAATACCTAACCGACGCATAAGGGGCTCAGCACAATGATGTCCTGTACGGACAGCAATACCCAGTCTGTCCAACAGTGTTCCCATATCAAAATGATGAATATTGCCGACAAGGAATGATATTACTCCGCCTTTTTGTTCAGCTTCTCCAAAAATCCGCATTCCCGGAATCTCTTTCAGACGTTCCATAGCATATACAGTAAGCTCATGTTCATAGGCTGCAATATTATCCATTCCAATTTCAGAAACATAATCAAGTGCAGTTGCCAAAGCTGTTGTACCTACATAGTCAGGAGTACCTGCTTCGAACTTGAAAGGCAATTCATTGAATGTAGTCTTTTCGAAAGTAACATTCTGAATCATTTCACCTCCTCCCTGATATGGAGGAAGACGGTCTAGCCAATCTTCTTTTCCATACAATACTCCCACTCCTGTAGGACCGTATATCTTATGCCCGCTGAAAACATAGAAATCAGCATCCAAGTCCTGCACATCTACTTTCATGTGAGGAACACCCTGTGCACCATCAATCAATACCGGAACCTGATGTGCATGAGCAATCTCAATAATCTTCTTCACAGGATTGATAGTACCCAGAACATTCGAGACATGAGCGACCGACACCAGTTTTGTACGCATAGAGAAAAGTTTTTCATATTCATCCAGCAGAAGTTCGCCACGGTCATTCATCGGGATTACACGCAATTTAATCCCTTTACGTGCAGCCTGCAATTGCCATGAAACAATGTTGCTATGATGCTCCATCACAGAAACAATCACCTCATCCCCATCCTGCATCTGACTGTCGACAAAAGAAGAGGCTACTAAGTTGATACTTTCCGTAGTTCCTCTGGTAAAGACAACTTCAGATGTCTTGCCAGCATTGATAAACTTCCGGACGGTTTCACGAGAAGCTTCATGCAGATTTGTTGCCTGCTGTGAAAGGAAATGTACCCCTCGGTGCACATTAGCATTCACCGAATAATATTCATCAACCATAGCATCAACCACACAACGGGGTTTCTGCGTAGTTGCGCCGTTATCCAGATAAACCAAAGGTTTTCCATATACGGTTCTCGAAAGAATAGGAAAATCGTTTCTTATTTTATTTACATCATACATACCGGCATTCATTAATCAAGTTATTTACAAATAGCACATCCCTGGCACTTATTTAATTCACCACGGAAACGCTTTTCGACCAACAGATGCAATCTGTCTTTCAATACATCCAGACGAATTGTATCAATCACTTCATTGACAAAAGCAAACATAAGCAACAAACGAGCCTCTTTCAGACTGATACCTCGCTGCTGCATATAGAACAAAGCACTTTCATCCAGTTGTCCTACTGTTGCCCCATGCGAGCATTTCACATCATCGGCATAAATTTCAAGTTGAGGCTGCGTATACATACGCGCTTCACGAGTGGCACATATATTACGGTTGGTCTGCTGAGAAGAGGTACGCTGTGCTCCCTCACGAACCAATACTTTGCCTGCAAAAGCACCTACAGCCTGATCGTCCAGTACATATTTGAACAACTCATTGCTGGTACAATCTGCAACCTTGTGATCAATAAACGTATTATTGTCAATCTGCTCATTCTTATCGGCAATAGCCATACCACACAAGTTTACTTCTGCTCCCCGGCCAGCCAGTGTTACAGAAGTCGTATTGCGAGTCATACCATTATGCAGCGTCATACCGTTAAGCAAAACATTGCTTCCCGCCTGCTGCTCTACATAAAGGTTATTAAAGCGTACAGAGCTATTATGCGTTTCTTCCAACTCATAAAGGTCAAAGAATGCATTCTCGCCTACAAACACCTCGATAACTTGAGTTGACAGGAAGTTTACATTATCCATAGCATGGTCACAGATCAGCAATTTGGCCTGTGCACCCTCCTCCAAGATAATCAGAATACGGCGATTCACCATAAAGTCTACATCCGCTCTGAGTATATTTACCAACTGCAATGGCTTTTCAACCACTACATTTTTAGGTATATACATCAATACACCGTCCTGAGCAAACATTGTATTGAATGCAGACAGAGCATCTTCGGAAGTATGTGCCAATTTACCATAATACTTCTTTATCAGTTCCGGTTGCTGGATAGCCACCTCTTTCAAGCTGGCAAAAATAACACCTTCCGGTAATTGACCAGTCGGCTGTACCTTATCATAAAAAGTATCATTCACCACGAAATGCAAGGCTGTACTCATATTGGGTACATCACACTTAAACACTTCATAAGGATTTACAGGTATATCCAGCCGATTCAGGTTCAAGCCATAATCAGGAGCGAAGTATTTTCCAACTTCCGTATACTTATACTTCTCTTGTTTTTTGGTAGGAAAACCCAACCGCTCGAAATCGGCAAAAGCCTTTGCACGCGGTGCATTAAGCACATCTGCACTATGTCTGCAAATCATTGCTTCGCACTGCGTAAAAAGATCAATATATTGTTGTTCTGATTTCATACTTACTCTCCTAATTCTTTCTTAATCCAGTCGTAACCTTTTTCTTCCAGTTCAAGAGCCAGTTCAGGACCAGCAGTCTTCACAATCCGGCCTTTATACAATACATGAACAATATCAGGCTTGATATAATCCAGCAATCTCTGGTAGTGAGTGATAACGATACAACTGGTTTCAGGAGTCTTAAGCTTGTTTACACCTTCGGCTACAATACGCAAGGCATCAATATCCAAGCCTGAGTCTGTTTCATCCAGAATACTCAGTTTAGGTTCCAGCATTGCCATCTGGAAGATTTCATTTCTTTTTTTCTCACCTCCCGAGAAACCTTCATTTACCGAACGGTTTGCAAGTTTGCTGTCCAGTTCAACGATTTCACGTTTCTGACGCATTAATTTCAAAAATTCACTGGCTGTTAATGCAGGAAGTCCTTTATATTTACGCTGTTCATTAACAGCAGCACGCATAAAATTCACCATGCTTACGCCCGGTATTTCCACCGGATACTGGAAAGAAAGGAACAATCCCTCGTGGCTGCGGTCCTCTGGAGACAATGCCAGCAAATCCTTTCCTCCAAAAGAAACAGAACCTTTTGTTACCTCATAAGCCGGATGACCGACCAGCACATTACTCAATGTACTTTTTCCTGATCCGTTAGGACCCATGATAGCGTGCACCTCACCTGGCTTTACAGTCAGATTTATACCTTTCAATATTTCTTTGCCATTAATCGTGGCATGCAAATCCTTTATTTCTAACATATACTATCTATCTTTAAGTATTCAAGTATTATTCTATATAACAAGCATTATCCTACACTACCTTCCAGTGAAATAGAAAGCAATTTCTGAGCTTCTACCGCAAACTCCATCGGTAGCTTGTTGATAACTTCCTTGGCATATCCGTTTACAATCAGACCTACAGCATCCTCGGTAGAAATACCTCGCTGGTTACAATAGAACACCTGGTCCTCGGATATTTTCGATGTAGTAGCCTCATGCTCAACCACCGCAGTTTCATTATGGATATCCATATACGGGAAAGTATGAGCTCCACACTGACTACCCAGCAACAAAGAATCACACTGACTATAGTTACGTGCATTATCTGCCTTTTCGGCTACACGAACCAAACCACGGTACGAGTTCTGACTCTTTCCGGCACTGATACCCTTACTTACAATGGTAGAACGAGTATTCTTTCCAAGGTGAATCATCTTGGTACCTGTATCTGCCTGCTGATAATTATTAGTCACAGCAACCGAGTAAAACTCTGCAACCGAATTATCACCACTCAAGATACAGCTAGGATACTTCCAGGTAATAGCCGAACCTGTTTCGACCTGTGTCCACGACAGTTTACTGTCTACACCCTTACAGATACCACGTTTAGTCACGAAGTTATAAACCCCACCTTTGCCTTCGGCATCTCCCGGATACCAGTTCTGTACAGTAGAGTATTTCACCTCTGCACGGTCCAGTACAACAATCTCCACAATTGCAGCGTGCAACTGATTCTCGTCTCGCATCGGGGCAGTACACCCTTCCAGATACGAAACATAGCTATCGTCATCTGCTACAATCAAGGTACGTTCAAACTGCCCTGTATTAGCCGCATTGATACGGAAATAAGTGGACAATTCCATCGGACAACGTACCCCCTTCGGGATATAAACAAACGAACCATCACTAAATACCGCCGAGTTCAAAGCTGCAAAGAAATTATCCCTGTAGCCAACCACCGATCCCAGATATTTCTTCACCAAGTCGGGGTGCTCACGTACAGCCTCACTCATCGAACAGAAAATGATTCCCTTTTCCATCAAGGTTTCCTTAAACGTAGTCTTTACAGAAACCGAGTCCATCACTGCATCAACAGCCATACCACTCAGAGCCATCTGTTCTTCCAAAGGAATACCCAATTTATTAAAAGTCTTCAGCAACTCAGGGTCCACCTCATCCAAACTCTTTGGACCATCTTTCTTTTTCGTCGGGTCCGCATAATAAGAGATAGCCTGATAATCAATTTCAGGAATAGTCAGATGTGCCCATGTCGGCATTTCCATCGTCTGCCAATAACGAAAAGCCTTCAAGCGAAATTCGAGCAGCCATTCCGGTTCTCCTTTTTTCTCAGAAATCAGCTTTACGACCTCCTCGTTAAGACCTTTCTCAATTATATCTGTATGAACCTCCGTAGTAAAGCCATATTTATACTTCTCCTGCGTAAGTTCCTTTACATACTTATTGGATTCTTCTTGCATATCAATCTAATATATTAATTGTAACACTCTTTATTACAGGAAAAAAAATTCCGGTAAACTCCCTGACCGGATGATAAAACAAGGACTCATTTTTCTTTGTTGCAGCAATTAACTCATCTTTAGAATCTATAAATTCTATTGCATGAATCACCAGTCCAACAATCAGCACACACTTTATACATCCTACCAAGCTCCCCAACCATCGGTTAAGGCATCCCAAATGAACAGCCTCGATAACCCTTGTCAGCAAAGAAGCAAACAAAGAAAGGATAAGCGGTATAAACAGCCATATCAGTACAAATGCAATAATCTGGGCAACCGTAACAGAGCAATTCACCTCTGCCGCCAGTTTTGCCCCTACAGCAGTGTACAAGGCCCGCGCAACAAAAAGTCCTGCCACCAATCCCATCATAGAAGCCATTTCTTTCACAAATCCTCGCATAAAGCCCGAAAGGAAGCCAATAAAAACCACCACGAGTATCAAAACATCCAGTGCTGCCATATAAGTATCCTTCAAACTTATAGACGCAGACCACACAGAAAAAGCATTGGTAAAATGATGCACCTGTGTAATCCGCGTCTACATAATTTATTCAGACAGTGCGCCTATCAGAAAATTACAGAGTTTGTTTTACTTCAACTTCTTCATAAGTTTCGATCACGTCACCGACCTTGATATCATTGCAGTTTGTCAAGCTGATACCACATTCAAAGTTAGTACCAACCTCTTTAACGTCATCCTTAAAGCGTTTCAAGGCATTGATATTACCGGTAAATACAACGATACCGTCACGAATCAAACGTGCCTTATCCGAACGTTTTACTTTACCAGTCTTAACCATAGCACCGGCAACCATACCCACCTTGCTGATATTGAACACTTCGCGAACTTCGATAGTTGCAGTAACCTGTTCCTTCAAAGTCGGAGCCAGCATTCCTTCCATTGCCGATTTTACTTCTTCGATAGCATCGTAGATAATAGAATATTTACGTATATCTACACCCTCCTGCTCTGCCAGTTTAGCGGCATTGCTAGAAGGACGAACCTGGAATCCTACGATAATAGCGTCCGATGCAGCAGCCAGTGATACATCCGATTCGGAAATCTGACCTACACCCTTGTGGATAACGTTCACCTGAATCTGCTCTGTAGACAACTTGATCAAAGAGTCGCTCAATGCTTCTACAGAACCGTCCACGTCACCCTTCACGATTACGTTCAACTCATGGAAGTCACCCAAAGCCAGACGGCGGCCCACTTCATCCAAAGTAAGCATTTTCTGTGTACGCAAGCCTTGCTCACGTGCCAGTTGCTCACGCTTGTTGGCAATTTCACGAGCTTCCTGATCTGTATCAAATACATGGAAAGTATCTCCGGCAGCAGGCGCACCATTCAGCCCCAAAATCAATACCGGCTCTGCAGGACCAGCTTCTTTCAGGCGCTGGTTACGTTCGTTGAACATAGCCTTAACCTTACCATAAGATGTACCAGCCAATACGATGTCACCTACGTGCAAAGTACCGTTAGAAACCAATACAGTAGCAACATAACCACGTCCTTTGTCCAAAGAAGATTCAATGATAGAACCAGTAGCCTTTCTGTTTGGATTCGCTTTCAAATCCAACATTTCGGCTTCCAGCAGAACCTTTTCGAGCAACTCGGCAACACCCGTTCCTTTCTTAGCCGAAATATCCTGAGACTGATATTTACCTCCCCACTCTTCTACCAGGAAGTTCATAGCAGCCAACTCTTCCTTAATTTTATCCGGATTTGCATTCGGTTTATCCACCTTGTTGATTGCAAATACAATAGGAACACCCGCAGCCATCGCATGGTTAATAGCCTCTTTTGTCTGCGGCATCACATTGTCATCGGCAGCCACAATAATGATTACAACGTCAGTAACCTTGGCGCCACGTGCACGCATGGCAGTAAAGGCCTCATGACCCGGAGTATCGAGGAACGTAATATGTCTTCCGTCCTCCAAAGTTACGTTATAAGCACCGATATGCTGAGTAATACCACCCGCTTCACCCGCAATAACATTTGCCTTACGGATATAGTCCAGCAAAGAAGTCTTACCGTGGTCTACGTGACCCATCACGGTTACAATCGGAGCACGAGGCAACAAGTCTTCTTCTGCATCGGCCTCCTCTTCAATAGCCTGAGCTACTTCGGCACTTACGTATTCAGTTTTATATCCAAATTCTTCGGCTACCAGATTAATGGTTTCTGCATCCAGACGCTGGTTGATAGATACCATAATACCCACACTCATACAAGTAGAAATAACCTGAGTAACAGAAATATCCATCATGTTAGCCAATTCGTTGGCAGTAACGAACTCCGTCAGTTTCAAGACTTTGCTTTCTTCCTGTTCCAGTTCCTCCTGCTCCATCTGGCGGTTCTGAATACTTTCACGTTTTTCCTTACGATATTTAGCAGCCTTGTTTTTACCCTTATTTGTCAGGCGGGCCAATGTTTCCTTAATCTGTTTAGCTACATCTTCATCGCTCACTTCCTGTTTTACAACCGGTTTCTTGAAGCGATCTTTGCCGGCATTATGTTTACCGTTATTGCCTGCAGCCTGATTTTTGCCCCCTTTATCATTTTTAGCCGTGTTGGCAGCACCGTTATTGCCGGCAGCAGCTATATCAACACGCTCTTTATTAATACGATTTCTCTTTTTCTTCTTAGAAAGATCGTCTCCCTTGTCCGATTTTTCATCGGTCTTTCTAATCTCCTTGATGATTGCATCCTTCATCTGCTTGCGCTGTTCCATGCGCTGCTTGTCTTTCTCTTCCCGTTCTTTCCGTTTTTCCTCTTTCGATTTCTTTTTCGGACGGGTAGACTGATTCAGCGCATCCAAGTCTATCTGACCAATCACATTGATTTTAGATTTAAACTCGGTAGGACGAATCTTAAATACTTCGTCGTTGTCATTCTGTGACTGAACATTTTCAGTTTCGGTGGTTTCTTTCATCTCTTCCAACTCTTGTTTCATTTCTTCCGCCTTTTTCTCCGGTTCTTTTTGTTCTTCAATATTCACTATCGTTTCAGTATGTGGCTGTACTTCAGCAACAGCCTCTACCACCGGTTCCGGTTGCGGCTCCACTGTCTTTTCTTCTACAGGCTCAATTACTGGTTTTGATTTCTTCTTATTCAAGCTGTCCAAATCAATTTTTCCAAGCGGTTTAAATTTCTGGCGTATTCCCGTAGTAACTACAGGGTCAGCCACCTCCGGTTTTGCCGGCTGTGGCTTTGCCTCCGGTTGTAAATCTTCAATCGAAATAGAAGCTTTATTACGGTCCTTATTCTGCCGTTCCTGAAAAATTTTTTCAGACTCTATTCTCAAATCTTTATCCTTGCTGAACTCTTTCACAAGCACAGCATACTGTTCTTCTGTTATTTTTGTATTCGGATTAGCCTCAACGGTAAATCCCTTTTTTTGCAGGAATTCCACTACGGTAGTGATTCCCACATTTAAGTCTCTTGTTACCTTGTTCAGTCTTATAGTCATATTTTTAATTTAAAATAAATAGAGTATTGAAAAAATAAAGTCACGGCGGTGATACGACCTTACTCTTCAAACTCTGCTTTTAAAATTTTCAACACATCATCCACTGTGTTTTCTTCCAAGTCCGCCTTTTCAATCAACATTTCACGTGGAGCATTCAGCACACCTTTCGCTGTATCAATACCGATACCCTTTATAGCATTGATAACCCACTCATCAATTTCATCTTTAAACTCATCCAGATAGATATCGTCCTCGATAGCATTTTCATCCAGTTCACGATATACGTCAATGGTATACTCAGTAAGCATACTAGCCAGTTTGATGTTCAAACCGCCCTTACCGATAGCCAGTGATACCTCTTCAGGTTTCAAGTACACTTCGGCTCTCTTTTCTTCTTCGTGCATAGTGATAGAAGAAATCTTGGCAGGGCTCAGTGCACGCTGGATAAACAGCTGGATGTTAGAAGTATAGTTGATAACATCGATATTTTCGTTGCGAAGCTCACGAACAATACCGTGGATTCTTGAACCTTTCACACCCACACATGCACCTACCGGGTCAATACGTTCGTCATACGATTCCACTGCAATCTTTGCACGTTCACCCGGAATGCGGGCAATCTTCTTGATAGTAATCAAGCCATCCATGATTTCAGGAACCTCCATTTCGAACAGACGCTGCAAGAACATCGGCGAAGTACGGCTCAAGATAATTTTCGGATTGTTGTTTCTGTTATCAACACGGGCAACAACGGCACGCGCAGTTTCACCTTTGCGGTAGAAATCGCTCGGAATCTGCTCTGTCTTCGGCAGCAGCAGCTCATTACCCTCATCGTCGATAAGCAACATTTCCTTTTTCCAAATCTGGTATACCTCTGCGCTAACGATGGTACCCACTTTGTCGATATACTTATTGTACAAGCTATCCTTTTCCAGTTCCAGAATTTTTGAAGCCAATGTCTGACGCAGATTCAAGATAGCTCTACGGCCAAACTTCTCAAAAATCACCTCATCTGTAACTTCCTCGCCCACCTCATACGAAGCATCAATCTTACGCGCTTCGGTAAGCGAAATCTGCATGTTCGGATTTGTCAAGTCCTCGTCGGCCACCACTTCGCGGTTACGCCATATTTCAAAGTCACCTTTATCCGGATTCACAATAACATCATAGTTCTCGTCTGTACCAAACATCTTCGCAATAACACTGCGGAAAGATTCTTCCAGTACACTGACCATTGTGGTCCGATCAATATTCTTCAATTCTTTAAACTCCGAAAATGTGTCAATCAGGCTGACAGTTTCCTCTTTCTTGGCCATATTATTTAAAACTAATTAAGTATTTAGTATATTTTATTTCATCGTATGTAAAGACGACTTCCTGTTCCACCAGTTTAGGGCGTTTGGCACCCTCCGGTTTTATCTTGGTTTCTATCGTTATCGTAAAATTCTCTTCGTTGGCATCGGTCAAAACCCCGGTCCACTTCTTTCCATCCTTACCCAGGACCTCCACATCGGAACCAATGTGAATAAGATACTGCTGCAACACCTTAAACGGCTGACCGATTCCGGCCGATCCTACCTCCAGTTCATAATCCTCTTCTTCCCTATTCAGCTTCGACTCGATAAACCGGCTAAGCTCTACACAGTCATCAATCCAGACTCCTTCTGCATGGTCTATTTCCACCACAATTTTATCATCCGGACTTACAGTAACATCTACCAGAAAATACTCTTTATTTTCCAGCCACTCATTCACAATCTGGGTTACAATGTTTTTATCTATCATGTATTAACTATTAAGAACAAAAAAAGGAGCTTAATCGCCCCTCCACCTTTCATCCATCTCGGTTGCAAAGATAATAATAATATTAATGTACTACAAAAATTTCTCATAAATAATCATTTCTTAAAAGTCTTATCTGCCTTGCCCATAGGCTTTACACTGGAAAGTTTTACAAATAAGCTCTTTAAAAGCCCTCATTGTTCGGACGGTTTTTATAAATTTGCGTCCAAAACCATAATCAAACAAAATCAGATGAAAAAGGAAAATCTAAATATAAACAAACAGTTCATGGTAGGAAACGGTATTTTGGCCTTTGGTGTATTCTTCATTGTCTGCCTGTTTCTTTACCTGGGTTTCCGCTTCCAGCAAAAAGAAGACAAGCCTCAAGTTTTCAAGGATTTCTATACCATCACCCTTAGTAGCCAGTTTGCCGGCGACAGCCTTGCCGTCTATATCAACGACAGTCTGCTGTTCAACCGCACCGTACAGGAAGGAGGCTTGAAAATGCAGGTAAACCGTTTCGCCGAAGAAAATGTCCTGATGGTAGTAGACAGCAAGACAGATGCCCTGACTCCCTTTAACCTCAGCAAGGAAGGCAGCCTGGTGAACATTGACAAGAAAAACGGAAAAATCTGGATTGAAGAATCACATTAAAATCCTGCACGATAATTCCTTAACGCTGCACACAACTGCCGGGAGTCTTCTCCTACAGCCTCATCCAGCAAGCGCCAGAAAGCAGGCCCGTGATTCATCTCGCGCGTATGAACCAATTCGTGCAGCAGCACATAGTCAATCAGCCGCTCCGGAAGCAACATCAGGTAATAAGACAAGGAAATTGTCTTCCTGCTCGAACAGCTTCCCCAGCGGGTTTTTGCCGCAGTAATCGATACCGAGGTATAGACAAACCCACGCTGTTCTGCCAGCCTTTTGATACGCTGCGGTAAATAAGCCTTGGCACTGGCACGAAGCGTTTTTTCTATCAACCCCTTTAATTCAAGTTGCACGGCCGGTTGTCCGAAATCTGTTCCGATGGGATACTCCAGACACCACCGGCCCTCTCCCTCTCGTCGGGCAATATAGCGTCCTGCCATTTTCCCCGGCTGTAGCCGCAACGAAAAGCGCGGAGCATCCAGCACAAATGCCTCGTCAATTTTACTAGAAACCGTGCTAAATGCCTTTTTCAGCTTGGGCCGGTTTTCTTCCAGCAACTTGCCTAAAAAGGTTCCCGAAACTCCCGCAGGCGCTGTAATATAGAGCCCATCCGGTTTTAACCGAAAAGAAACCATCCGTGCCGTGCGGCTCACACGCAAGACAATCTTTCCAAAATCCGAATCCAACAATTCCTTCTGCATATCATTAAAAAACCAAGGCTTGTACAGTCATTTTTTCAATTTAAATCCGCCAAAAAGAAGTTGACTTTTCAGTGTATCATTACTGATGCAAACTTACAGCACAAATGTAGTAAACATTCATCGTTAGAATGAAAAACATTTATCTTACTTATGACAAAGCGAATAGACACTGAAAACACTCATGTCCCACTTGCACAGATACCATTTAATTCAAAATGCGTGTTTACGCAAGAGCATAAAAAAAGCAGCTACGAAATTCGTAACTGCCTGACCTTCAATGTGGACCAGCCTGGGCTTGAACCAGGGACCTCCAGATTATGAGTCTGTTGCTCTAACCAACTGAGCTACAAGTCCGTTGATTTCCTATCTTGAAACCGCTGCAAAAGTATATATTTTTATTTTAACATGCAAGCTTTCCGCAAAAAAAAAATAAAAAGAAGAGATAATCTTTTATATAAATAATATAGTACCTTTGCATGCAAAAGACAATTCATGAGTGCAATAATCAAAAATATTATATTCGATTTAGGGCAAGTGCTCCTCGACCTTGATAAAAAAAGATGCCTGGATGCTTTCAGTAAAGTTGGCTTTACTACTGCCGGCAAACTGCTGGAACAAAACGAACGTAACCAGTTTTTTGGTGCATACGAATGCGAAGACATAACCTCTGCCGAATTTCGGAATGCCGTACGTAACATGTGTACAACCGCCTGCTCTGACGACGAAATAGATGCTATATGGAATTCCATGCTGGTCACCATTTCCAAGGAAAAACTGCAGTTCCTCATCGAATTGCGCAAGAGCTATCAGGTGTGCTTGCTTAGCAACACCAATGAAATACACTGGGATTACATAGTAACCCACTTTTTCGAACAACAAGGCATAAAGCCCGAAGCATGTTTTGATCATATTTTCCTTTCTTACAAAATGGAAGAGAAAAAACCAAGTCCTGCCATTTACCAAAAGGCTTTAAAGACAGGAGACATGAAACCGGAAGAGACTTTGTTTATAGACGATCTAAAAGAAAACTGTCAGGCTGCAGCTGCACTTGGTATCCAGACCATACACCTTACACCCGGAAGTTCACTACCAGCAGTTGTCAGCAGCTTTTTAACAACCCTATAAACCTGCATCATGAAAATCATAGACCAACATACTGCATGTCATCTGTCATCTTGTGTAGCCACTATCGGTTTTTTCGATGGGGTACATAAAGGGCACCGTTTTTTAATCCGGCAGGTTCAGGACATTGCTGCGGCTCAAAATCTGGCTTCCATGCTGATTACATTTCCCGTACATCCCCGTCAGGTAATGCAAAGCAACTATTGTCCACAGCTACTTTCTTGTCCGGCACAAAAGCTTGAACTGCTGTCTGGAACGGGTGTAGACTATTGCGCATTGCTTCCCTTTACCCATGAACTATCAGAATATTCAGCATATCGTTTCATGCAATTGTTACACGAAACGTTTCACGTGAAAACACTGCTAATTGGGTATGACCACCGCTTCGGACACAATCGCAGTGAGGGATTCGAGGACTATTGCCGTTACGGCAAAGAGTTAGGGATGGAAGTTCTGCCGGCCAGCGCCTATACTGAGAACGGACTGTCTGTCAGCTCTTCTTCTATCCGCAAACTGCTGCTGGAAGGCAATGTCTCAACTGCAGCACAGTGTTTGGGATATGCTTACTATATAGACGGAACTGTCACAGGAGGATTTCGTGTGGGACGGACTATTGGATTCCCGACTGCCAATATCCAGCCTTCGTGTTCAGAAAAACTGATTCCCGCACACGGCGTATATGCCGTAACGGTTTCTGTCAAAGAAAAAAACTATGCCGGAATGCTCAATATTGGCAATCGGCCTACGCTGCAAAATGGCAATAATACAAGCATCGAAGTGCATATACTGAACTTCTCCGAAGACATTTATCAGGAAAAAATGCGCATTTTCTTTCATCATTACATCCGGCCGGAAAAGAAATTCAACAATCTGCAGGAACTAACCCAGCAGCTTGAGGCAGATAAAACGACTGTACTCCAACTGTTGGCAAAATAAAAACTTTATCCCCATGAAACAGACTCTGAAACTCACTTTATACTATTTCCTCTATCAACTGGGAACGCTTTCGTTTTTTACTTTTATCTACACAGCCATACAGCTGTGCTCTACTTATCATGAAACCCAGAATCTGGTATACCCGGAAAATGGATATACCCCTCCTTTCTTGCTGACACTTGTTGCTTTGGTTTTAAGTAATCTGATTATGGGATGGCATCTTGTACATTTCAAATACATTGACCTCAAGCAAGTTACCTGCAATACTGTAAGTAGAAGTTCTTATGTAGCCATTGTCCCGCTCACTCTCGGCATGATGCTTTGTTTGAACTACGCTACAGAATTACTGCAGCTTCCCAACATCAATGAAGAGTTGTTTCTGCAAATGAAAAACCATCTGACAGGAATTCTCTCCATTGCTGTAGTTGCCCCTGTAATCGAAGAGCTCGTATTTCGGGGAGCCATTGCAGGACATCTGTTTCACAAATGGAAAAATCCCTGGTACGGCATCCTGCTGTCGGCTTTTGTTTTTGGAGTGATACATGGCAATCCGGCACAAATCCCGTTTGCATTCATACTGGGCATTCTTTTAGGATGGCTTTATTACCGGACAGGTAATTTACTTCCCTGCATACTCCTGCATTTTATCAACAACAGCATCTCAGTAGCACTGATGATTCTGTTGCCAGAAAGTGCAGAAAGTATGACCAGCCTCTTTGGAGAGACAGGTGCCCCTTTGTCAGCAATAGCAGGTGCCGCTATTGCCTTATGCAGCATTTACTTTATCAACAAATCTGCATATACATCTTCGTTTAAGACTATTTGTCATACAAATCATCAATAATCCATTTATTGTCCGTATCTTTGCAACCGAATTATAGATAGAAATAGATGAAGACATTTGAAGAACTAGGCGTTTCTCCCGAAATACGCATGGCAATCGAAGAAATGGGATATGAGAATCCCATGCCTGTACAAGAAGAAGTAATACCGTATTTATTGGGGAACCGCAACGATGTAGTGGCCTTGGCTCAAACAGGAACCGGAAAAACCGCAGCATTCGGTCTCCCGCTTATCCAAAAAATTGATGTAAGCCGCTGCATTCCGCAAGCCCTTATCCTCTGCCCTACCCGTGAGCTCTGCCTGCAAATTGCCGGCGACCTTACAGACTATTCCAAGTATATCACCGATTTGAAAATTCTGCCGGTATACGGTGGTTCTTCTATTGAGAGCCAGATTCGTAGCCTCAAAAAAGGTGTACATATCATTGTGGCTACTCCGGGAAGACTTCTCGACCTGATGGAACGAAAGGTGGCAAACTTGGGAACTATTGCCGATGTGGTAATGGACGAAGCCGATGAGATGCTGAACATGGGATTTACAGACAGCATCAATGCCATTTTAGAACAGGTTCCGGAAGACCGGAATACCTTGATGTTCTCGGCTACCATGAGTCCGGAAATAGCACGCATCGCTAAAACATACTTGCACAATGCCAAAGAAATAACTATCGGAACTAAAAACGAAGGCAGCAAGAATGTTCACCATATTGCATACACGGTACATGCCAAAGACAAGTATCTGGCATTAAAACGTGTAGTGGATTTCTACCCGCAGATTTATGGCATTATTTTCTGCCGTACCCGCAAGGAAACGCAGGAAATAGCCGACAAGCTGATTCAGGACGGATACAATGCCGACTCATTGCATGGTGAATTGAGTCAGGCTCAGCGTGACCTGGTGATGCAGAAGTTCCGTCAGCGCCATCTGCAATTGTTGGTTGCAACCGATGTGGCTGCCAGAGGACTGGATGTAAACGACCTTACACACGTCATCAATTACGGCTTGCCGGATGATACTGAAAGTTATACCCACCGAAGCGGACGTACCGGACGTGCCGGAAAAACAGGTATTTCCATTGCCATTATCAACCTGCGCGAAAAAGGGAAAATGCGCGAAATTGAGCGTATCATCAATAAAAAATTCGAAGCAGGAACCTTGCCTAGCGGACATGCAATCTGCGAGCAGCAGCTTATTAAAGTGATTGATGATATAGAAAAGGTTAAGGTAGACGAGGAGGAAATAGAAGCATTCCTGCCTAACATCTACAGAAAACTGGAATGGCTGAGTAAAGAAGACTTGATTAAGCGCGTGGTTTCGATGGAGTTTAACCGATTCCTCGACTATTACAAAAATGCTCCGGAAATAGAACAGCCTAAAGGCAATGACAAGAAGTCTGAGTTGAAGGAAAGAAAAGACCACGGTACTGACAAACAGAAAACTGCCCGCAAGGCCGAAAAAGGTTATACACGTCTGTTCCTTAATCTGGGAAAATCGGACGGATTCTATACCAACCAAATTATCGAACTGGTGAACCGTAATTTAAAGAAAGAGCGTATCCAGATTGGACGAATCGACCTGATGCAGAATTTCTCTTTCTTTGAAGTTATCGAATCTCAGGCTCAGATGGTTATAAAGGCGCTGAATAAAGTGAACTTGAATAACCGGAAAGTGGTAGTGGAAGTAGCTGGTGAAAATACCGGAAAGAGTGATAAGAGTGGCAAGAAACGCAGTGAAAAGCGTAAAGAGGCTACTCCTGCCAAAGCAGCCAAGGAAGATAAAAAAGAGAAGAGCAAGAAAAATAAACCTTCGCGCGAAGAAAGAGGCTATACAGCCCCCAGAGGCCCCAAGAAAAAAGACGATTGGAAACAGTTCTTCGTTCAGAACGACTCGAAGCTGAAAGGTGACGAACCTGACTTCTCGGAAGAAGGATGGGCACGCAGAAAGAAAAAATAATGAAAAAGAGGTACGTCCTTCACAAGACGTACCTCTTTTTTTCACATCCTCTCTGTCAAAAAAACTATATTTATAAAATCAGTGTATCATGATTTCATCCAAATAGATTCTGGATGCCTGACCTGGGCGGACATGGTCTTCCGGACAATTTCCAGGAACTTCAAAAGTAAAGCGTACATATCGGGCCTGCACATTCTCCATATTTACTGAAAGATCTTCAATGAAATTTCCTTCCTTAAAAATATCGTTATCTTTAAAGGTTAATCTTCCAACTTCCTTATAATTAAGATTATCACTGGAAACCTCTACTTTCATCAATTTTGGTTTGTGAACTGCCATACCATAATTAGTAATGCAACCTACCGTACAATTTTTAATCGTCTCATTTTTTGCCAAATCAACAGTGACTTCAATAGTTTTAGAAATGGCTCCCGTATACCATTCAAAGTCAGTTTGCTTCAAGCTTCCACGTAAACCATTTACCAATACATTCATCTCTGGAGCTGCGTTCACCAACTCCTTACCAGTCGCTTTATTCCAATTAAGAGGCAAAACTAATGTTTCACCCATTTTATGCTTTCCGCAAAAAGTAGCGGCTTTCACCACAATATCCTCTGACAATGTTAATGTATCGGTATATACTGAAGAATTATATACAGGCTCCTGACCATTCAGTGTATAACGGATTTCAAGATCTGGACGCTCACATGTCAGCGTAACATTTAAATTACCACAACCATCTGAAATAACCTGATGCTGAATATTATACATAGAGCGGGCATAAACAATTCCTTTGCTATCCAGATGAGCTATATAATTATCCAGTCCCTTCAGGAACGAAGTCCAGTCTTTTGTTCCCTCGGGTATCCAAGCTAATTCTGCCAATGCTACCAATCTTGGAAATACCAGATAAAAAACATCATCTGGTTTGTCACAAAATTCGGTCCACATGCTTGCTTGTACACCCATCAATAAATTCCTGTATTCAGGCTTCCAATCTTTCTGGACAGGCTCATAGTCAAACAATCCTTTCAGAGTGTTATTGCCAAAATAAGTGAGAGGTTCAAACCATTGCGGTCCTTGATAACGAATCAGGTAGGCAACTCTGGCCGGGGTCATAATAAAGCGATGCCCCTGCTCGGCTGCTTTTAGAGCAGCATTACCAAAGCCTTGCCACCCAAAGACAATAACATCGTCGGGCAGTTTACTGTTCGTCAATTCATCCCATCCCATTACCTCTTTACCTTTGCTACGCACGTAATCGCTTATACGTCCCATAAAATATCCTTGAAGTGCTTCTTCATCAGCTAAGTGTTCCGACTTAATACGTGCCTGGCAAAGCGGACATTTTTTCCAATTGGTTTTATTAGCCTCATCACCACCTATATGGATGTAACGTGAAGGGAAAAGAGCTATAACTTCATCCAATATATCTTGAATAAATGTATAAGCCTTTTCATTTCCTCCACAAAAAATAATTTCGGCGTTATTGCCTCCAAGCCCTGGCAATACACCAATGAATTCTTTTACGACCGGACAAGCATATTCCGGATAAGCAGCCAAGGCTGCATTGGAGTGCGCAGGAATATCAATCTCAGGAATTATTTCAACCTGACGATCTGCAGCGTATGCAACAATATCCTTAATATCCTCTTGTGTATAAAAGCCACCTACTGTAGCAGGTTCTCCCTTTTCTGGATTACGACGTTCAGGAAATGGTAAATGCTGTCGGTCTACTCTCCAAGCTCCAACATCTGTCAGGCGTGGATATTTTTTTATTTCTATTCGCCAGCCATTATCATCTGTCAGATGCAAATGAAGGTAATTCAACTTGAGCATTGCCATGCAGTCAATCATCTTCAACAACTCATCCTTCGGCATAAAATATCGGGCAACATCAAGCATAAATCCACGATATTCAAACCGAGGTTCATCTTTTATGGTTACAACTGGTACACGCCAGTTTGTTTCTGAATGTAAATCCGTGCTTTCAATAGAAGAAGGTAGCATTAAACGCAAATTTTGGAATGCATAGAAGAATCCTTTTGCACCTGCAGCCTTCAATATAATTTTTTTAGACAGAACTTGCATTTCATAAGCTTCTTCTTTCAGACTTTGATCTAGCACTAAACAAATATCTCCTTCCTGACCAACTCGTATTTGAGGAGTAAATCCTGCAGAATGAGTAAACAATGAAGCAAACATTTCTGCAATTTTCGAATACTCATTTTCTGGTATTGAAATAACTGTTTCAGGTTTAAAAACAAAATATCCTGCTCCTTTTTCTATAGATAACGGTCGAGGAACAATATCCACACCAGCCTGTTCATCAGTAGAATGACATCCTAAAGCACCAATAATCAAACAAAATACCCAAGCTATTATTCCTTTTTTTCTTATAAAGTCTGTCATATTCTTCTTATTTGAATCATGCTTTATCAAATTATAAAAGCCTGCACAATCACTTATTTACAAAACATTTACGTAATCATGCAGGCTTTATTATCAATAAAATGATTTGTTTTTATTAATATCCAAAGTTATTGTCAGTTATCCCCGGATTAGCATCTCGTTCTGTATCAGGAATCGGCAACAGCAGATTCATCTTTAAGAAATCCTCTGAAAGGTTACCATTATTATAAACCCTATCTGTCCATTTTTGAGCAGACTTGATATAATACTGATCTGATGCCTTAGTCAACTCATGTTGATTATGGAATTCCAACGCTTCTTTCAAGTATTGAGTCCCTCTAATGCGTATCATATCATACATATCCGGCTCGCCAAACAACTCAAAGATTCGCTCAAAATACAATTTCTTACGTACATCCTCCTGAGACAAATTTGTTGGCCATGCCTTAGGTTCACCGTTTCCTGTTGCTCCAGCCGATTCACGAGCACGTTTTAAGACCTCTTCAGCCAACTCAATAGCTCTTTTACTATCACCCAGTTCATTATATGTATCAGCCATTAACAGTAGCATCTCCGCATAGCGATATACCATAAGATTCTTATGACTGGCTGTACCTTGCTGATTCATATCATATAATTTGGCATGAGCAGGCCATGCAGTCTGTTTTCCACCAGTAACAAAAGCTTCCTGTACTTTATTCAATGCCTGAACTCTTGCTTTCTCTTGCAGACTAGCATTTTCAGGAGCCTTCAAGTTTTCCAAGTAAGAAATACTTGGATTAGTAGGATCTGTAAACTGTTCATAAGGTAATCTAACCACATATTCTTTTGGTTCAATTCCTTTTCCATTTTTATAAATAGAATCGTAAACAGCTACTTCCTTTCCATTTTCCATTCTTGTACCCAACTGCACCTTATAAGTAATATAAGGGTAATAGTAAACAGAATCATTTGCAGAAGGAGTATCACCGACCTGAGGTTTCGGATTAGGCTGATTATTTCCACTTCTTTCTCGATGCGAAGTCAAAAATGTAGCAGCAATTCGAGGATCTTCCGGATAAGTACCTTCATGCAAATCGTAAGCCGCTTTGGTAGCACGGTATGTACTCCAGTTCACACCAGTAGTTGAGCTAGTAGGAGAAAAACGGTTGCTGGCACGGTTAAAGCAATTAGGAGAAGTCAAGCTAAAGTTAATTTGAAAAATAGACTCTTTAGAATCAACCACCCAGTCACCGAACAAGTTTGCAAAATTCTTCTCCAATGCAAAAACATTACTAGAATAAACCTCATCAAAGTAAGCTTTTGCATTTTTCCAGTTTTCTGAAGGATTAATTCCTAATGCTGCCATTTTATAATAAACTTTTCCTAGAAAAGCTTTCACTACCCATGAATTAGCTCGGCCTACTTCTGATTTCTCTGTAATAACCATAGCATCCGTCAAATCACCAATTATCTGATTAAAGACATCTTCACGTGGAGAGCGGGGTAAAGTGATTCCCTCTGAATTTGACGCTACTGTTTTTAATGGTACATCACCAAACAAAGATACCAAATTATAATAAGCTAGAGCACGCAGAAACTTAGCCTCACCTCCGTACTGTTTCTTAACCGTATCATCCAAAGAACTTGCTTCAATATTCTCAATATAAGCATTTGCTTCAGATATAACTTTATACATGCCATTCCAAGTTGTAGAAATCAAGCCATCGCTCGATAAAGTCTGCAAACATACGATTCCGTCACTACCACTTCTTTGGGACCATCCAAAACCTGAACCCGTAATAGGAATTTCCTGAAAATGTTGTCCATAAGCTGAGGTTGAGGCCATATATGAATAGCAACCCAACAAAGCAAGCTCTGCATTCGTTTCAGAGGCAAAAACAATAGTGTTATTCTGTGAATAAAGTGGTTCTTCATCCAGGCAAGAAGAAAAACTTGCAGCAATAGCAAGAGCCAATACTATATTTCTATATTTTTTCATATTCATTTTCTTTAATAAATCATTAGAATGTTACGTTTAATCCAAAGACGAATTGTCTTGGAGTAGGATAAGAGTTCATATCAACTCCTGGACGCAAACCATCAAAAGCAAAACTGTTTACTTCTGGATCATAACCACTATAATCGGTTATTACAAATGCATTCTTCACTGAAGCAAATACTGAAGTATTTTGGAAACCAATTTTACTCATCCATGATTTTGGTAAAGTATAATTCAAGGTAATATCCGAACAACGTAAATAACTAGCATCTTCTACATAACGGTCCATCACCATATTTTGTACTATATAATTTGCTGAAGGGTAAAGATTTGAGTGATTTTCCGGAGTCCACATACCCTCAAATGCTTGTTTTGATACCGTTCCAGCTTTTGTTCCCGGTGTATTAATATAACGATTGTTGACATTAATGATATCACGATCGTGCACACCATTGAAAGCGGCAGAAAGGGTCAGACTTTTCCATGATAAAGTTGTTTGGAAACCATAAGTAAATCCAGGGTTTGGATTACCAATAATATCACGGTCTGAAGTGTTTACAGTACCATTTCCATCTCTATCAACAAACTTAACATCACCAGCTACAGGTTTAGAGCCGTTTACATCATTATAGTAGCCTACTGTACCATCACTCTTGATATATTTTACACCCTGATCAGTTATATCTTCTGGCTGGACAATACCTTGTGTTACATAACCAAGGAACAATCCCGGAGCTTCTCCCTGCAAGAATACATGTCCAACACCAAAATGATCGCCCAATGAATTACCATAATATCCAATTCTCTCACCCAGGCAACCAAAGTCTGTAGGCAAAAGTCCTAGGTCAACAATCTTACTCTTATTTTTACCAATATTACCTGTTACACTCCATTTCCAGTCTTTTCCGTCAACAACCTGAGCAGACAAAGAAAACTCAACACCTTTGTTATCTAAAGATCCCTGATTGTAATATGTAGACGAAAAGCCTGCAGAACCTGGCAAGTTTCTTGAAATCAACAAGTCATTGGTACGTTTGACATAGAAATCTAAAGTACCACTTAACCGCGAACGAATCAAACTAAAATCGAAACCTGCATTCCACGATGCTGTTTTTTCCCATGTTAAACCGTAGTTTGGAAGATTTGTAATGGTTAATGTAGATTCCTGACTACCACTACCATTTGAATAATGGAAATCACCGCCACCATACATTGAGAAAGTTGAGTATGGATCAATACTTTGGTTACCAGTAACACCATAGCTGACGCGTAATTTCAACTGGTTAAGCCATTCTACATCTTTTAGGAAATTTTCTTGTTCCATACGCCATGCCAACGACGCTGAAGGGAAATATCCCCAACGATTACCTTTTGCAAATTTACTGGAACCGTCTGCACGAAGTGATGCTGTAATCAAATATTTATCAAAAAAAGACAGATTAATACGTCCCAAATAAGATAATAGCTGATAGTCTTTCTGAATCGGCTCCAGATGCTGAATATTGCTTGCCATATGAAGACCATTTTCACGCAGTTCGAACATAGAGAACTGTGAAGCATTTGTATTTTGAGTCAAGAAATTATAATCATCATAAGTCACACCCACCGTAGCATCCAGAGCAGCGATAGAACCTAATTTCGTATTATAATTCAATACATTCTCAATTGAAATATTACTTTTATCTAGATTAGAAATTGCCAAATATCCATTGTTGTTCATACCTTGATACAACTGCATTCCATACCAACGTTTACGGTCATTAGTATTCAAGTTACCACCAGCACGGAAGTTATATCGCAAACCTTTTACTATATTCCAAGACAAGTCCATACTTGCATTGAATGTTTTGTCATTTGCAATATCTTCATAATCATTTAACCAACTCAATACTGTAGTTTTATTTTCTGCTTGGAAAGAAGGGTCATCTTCTGGCATTTCAAAAGGAGCATAATCCAATGCTGTACGAGAAACAGCAGTTGTTGAACCACCCAATGTGCTACCACCTGCCATCATGTTATTTTGACGCAAAGAACCACTCAGTGTCATATTCAGATGAACTGTTTTCGACAAATCCATTCCTATGTTTGCACGCAAATCTCCCTGCTGCAATCCAGTCTGTTTTACAGTTCCATTTATATCTTTAAAATTGGCAGAAACATAATAAGTAAATTTATCGCTACCACCACTTAAAGAAACTGAATAATTCTGCGATAAGGCAGAAGTATATATTTCCTTTTGCCAGTTACGATAATTTATCAAATGATATGTCTTAGGATTATTGGGGTCATAATTGGCTAACGCATCATTATATACATATCTCACTTCATCCCCAACGATATAAAAAGGATACAAGTCATTAGAAACACGAGAGTTAATATAGGCTGCATGTTCATATAAATTAGTCATTTCCATCAATTTAGAAGGCTCTGCAAGTGTAAAGTTTGCGGTCACATTAACTTTCGCTTTTCCCTGCTTCCCTTTTTTAGTCGTAATTAAAATGACACCATTAGCACCACGAGAACCATAAATTGCAGTAGAAGATGCATCCTTCAAAATTGTAATATCCTCAATATCAGAAGGATTAAGCGAAGCCAAAGGGTCTTGATTAATTTGGAAATCACCACTAATACCTGAAGATGCAAATTCTCCAGCCGATGCTTGAGGAACATTATCAATAACATATAGAGGCTGATTATCACCACGCAAAGAACTGGCACCACGAATCTGAATAGAAGATGCCGAACCTGCCATAGCCGACGAAGAACTTACTACCAAACCTGCTACTTTACCATTAAGCAGATTATCCAAAGAAGAAGCTTTTGCCGCATCATTTGCATTAGGCTTCATAGTTGTCAAAGCTCCTGTCAAATCCCCTTTACGAGCAGTACCATAACCTACTACAACAACCTCATCCAATACCTCTGCGTCTTCTTTCAAAACCCAGCGGTTGTTTGTTAATTGAGAAACTTTTACTTCCAAAGTACTGTAACCTACGTAAGAAATAACTAATGTATTTCCAACTTCACCTTGCAAAGAAACATTTCCATCAAAATCTGTAATAGAACCTGTACCTGTCCCTTTAACCTGAACAGTCGCTCCAATAACACATTCTCCTTTTTCATCAATTACTTTACCTGTAATTGTTCCTTTTTGCGCATAAACTCCTAATGGAATTAACATCAAAAAAACGAAGAACAATACAAAATGTACTTTCATTTGAACTACTTTCATCATAGCTTATTTTTAAAGTTAATATAATTCTATATGCATGCACTCCATCTAATTTTGTTGAAGCAGTGCAAAAATTGATATTTTATGCATAACGAATGTTTTATTATCACTATTTTTTGTTCAAAATAGGCTAAAAGTAGGTCTATTGACGAATAATATACATTTTATAGACAAAATTGAACATCATCCGCATACTTTTTCTCACCCTTTTATCACAAAAACATCTATCAATACAATAAAAAACATATCTTTGTATTTATGAACATTCTTATTTGTTATGAGAGTATATACAGTTATAATATTATTATATAGTATCCTTTTACTATCATTATACCCTACAGAATTATCTGCAAATAATTATCAATTTAAGCAATTATCTATTGCAGAGGGATTCCCTGTATCTATACAGACAATTCATGCAGAAACCAATGGGGTTATTTGGATTGGAACAAAAAGCGGATTAAGCCAATTTAATGGATATACTCTAAAAAACTACACACACATTCCCGAAAACCTAGCTTCTCTTCCCGGAAATGAGGTGTACCAAATAATTGAAGACAGTTTACATCAAATATGGGTACTAACTAATAAAGGTACTGCTTTATATCAAAAAGCACAAGACGCTTTTCAAAGGATACGAGACGAGCAAAATAAAAAGCTTTTGGCTACAGCTGCCTGTCTTAGCAGTAAAGGATTATTATTCTTCACTAAGAATGGTATATACAAGTACGATTATTCCACTAAAACCATTTTATCCCTTGTAAAATTAAACCAGCAGTCTACATATATAGCCCATGAAATATGGGAATGGGATACCAACCACCTATTATGCGTCAATAAGTGGGAAGGTACCTCCATGCTAAATATTACAACAGGAGTTTTCTCGCCATCTCCATTTGAAAACGGGAACGAAATTACACGAGTTCTTATTGATAAACAAAAACGAATATGGACAACCTCTTATAACAAAGGTATTATCTGCTATAACAGCAAGGGTGAAAAAATTGCATCCTATAACACATCAAACTCCCAACTCAGTCATGATATCGTTTTATGCCTGAACGAACATCAAGGAAAAATATGGGTAGGAACAGATGGTGGAGGTATCAATATCATCAATCCAGAGAATCAATCAATCAGTACCTTATCACATGAACCCGGTGATAAAAACTCCTTACCAGTAAATTCCATTCAATGCCTTTTTCAGAATGAGAACAGTGATTATTGTTGGGCTGGAAGCATAAAAGGAGGGCTCATCAATATTAGCCGGACTTTTATGCGAACTTATACAGATGCTCCATTAAACACTTTAAATGGTCTTAGTGAAAGAGCCATACTGGCTTTTTATCAAGAACCTGATTCTAAAGAAATTTGGATTGGTACTGATGGAGGAGGGATTAACAAGTTTAATCCTGATACACATAAATTTACTCATTTCCCAAAAACATGGGGCGAAAAAATTGTATCAATCTCAGGATATACTAGCAATGAATTACTTGTTTCTGTTTTTTCCAAAGGAATTTATACATTCAACAAAACAACAGGAATACTAAAAAAAATAAACAATGGAAATCCTATCATAAACAAATATGCACAATATGGTAGAAAAGCTATTAACCTTTATCAAGACAATCCTTATTCCATCTTAATTCTCTCATCAGAAATCTACAGATATTTCTTTGATAATGGACGTATTCAGCAGCTCTCTGACAAAAATATCGAAATCCAAAGGCAAGTAATTCCTATCGCTCATGATAATATATACACATATTTGCATGACAATAAGCATATATATAAAATTAATCAAACTAGTAATAAAATAGAAGTTTTACATACAGCTTCTTCGGATAAAGTTTTTTTCTCTATTTCAAAAGACGATAATGATATATTCTGGATAGGCAGTAACAAAGGCCTAAGTAATTATAACCCCAAAACAGAAAAAGAGACACAAATAGAGAATCTTTTATTAAATGATGTCACTTCTGTGATTTGTGGTAATAATAATCATGTATGGATAGGAGGAAATGATAGACTACTGATGTGGATAAGTGACCAAAAAAAACTCATAACATTTGATGAGTCTGATGGTGCAACAGCTAATGAATTCTTGGATAAAGCAGTCTTATTATCACAAGAAGGCGATATTTATATGGGAGGTATCAATGGTATGCTTCATATAAATCAGAAAGACTTCAAAGAAGAGCCTATTGATAACTCAAGTATCTCGTTAACTGATATTCTATGTAACAACCAAAGCTTACTTACATCTGTAGACTTTGATAAAAACACGATCAATCTCACTAACGAAGACCGTAATGTTACTATCCGTGTCATGGTACATGAAAGCAATATTTTCAGAAAAAAAATATTCAAATGGCATATTTATGGAGAAGACATGCAAATAATTGAAAGCAATACACCCGAAATAACTTTACACTCACTAACACCTGGTTCATATCATATTGAAGTTTCATGCAATACGAAAGATGGACAGTGGACCAATAAAGCATCCATCATTACGCTAAATATCCCTCCGGCATGGTATCAGACATGGTGGTTTACTTCAATATGTATTGTACTTATATCAGGAATAATCATTTTTATTATCCTCTATTTGCTCCACCGGAAAGAAGAGCATATGATTTCTGCAATAAAAGAACACAAACAAAAGATTTATGAAGAAAAAGTGCGCTTTCTGATAAATATAAATCATGAATTACGTACGCCTCTTACTTTGATTCATACACCATTAAAATACCTACTAAATAATTTATCTCCTAACAATGATATTTACCCAACACTGCAAAGTATGCTAAAGCAGTCCGTACGAATGAAGGATTTATTAAATATGGTTCTAAACCTAAGACGAATGGAGATGGCCCAAGAAAAACTTCATATCGGTACCTACCAGCTAAACAAATGGATTCAGGAAATTGGAAATGACTTTGCATACGAAGAAAAAGAACGAAATATCACACTAAAATATGAATTGGATAACCGGATAGACTGGGTTGATTTTGATAAAGAAAAACATATTATAATCCTAACTAACCTTATTATCAACGCATTAAAGCATAGTCAAAAGGATTCATCCGTTACTCTTAAGACTGAGCTTCTCTCTAACGAAGAAAAAGTACGTATATCCGTTTCCGACCAAGGATGCGGATTACACGATATTGATATCAATAAACTGTTTACACGTTTTTACCAAGGAGAAAACGAAAAAGAAGGTAGTGGCATTGGGTTATCTTATGCCAAGATATTAGTAGAACAACACCATGGATCTATAAATGCATGCAATAACCCAGATAAAGGAGCGTGCTTCTTTTACGAATTGCCTTTACATCAAAACAAAGAGAATCTATTAAATCCCCCACAAGAATATCTGAACACTTTAATGCAATCAGATGATATTGACGCATGTATTCCTCTCAATAATAATATCAACACACATAACTACTCTTGCCTGTTCGTTGATGACAATAATGACATGAGAAGTTTGATTAGCAGTATTTTAGAAAAAGAATTCAAGCATCTGTATATAGCCTCAAATGGAAAGGAAGCACTTCAGATTGCACGTGATGAAATACCTGATATCATTATCAGCGATATTATGATGCCCCAAATGAACGGCTATGATCTTTGCCGAGCTATAAAAGAAGATATGAATATCAATTATATTCAAGTTATACTTCTCACAGCACGAATTGACGAACAAAGTCATGTTGACGGTTATAAAATTGGTGCAGATGCTTATCTTGAAAAGCCTTTCGAAATTGAAACTTTATTGGCAACCATTACAAACCGACTTTTCTTACGCGAGCAGTTCCGAAGGAAATATGCCACGACATTAGCTCCTGGTATTACAGAAATAATTACTACATCAGCAGATGATGCATTCATTAACAGATTAAATGAATTAATAGAAAAACATATGGATGACGAAAACTTAAACATTACCTATCTTTGCAAGGAAATAGGTTTAAGTCGTGCCAGCCTTTATAATAAGTTAAAAGCTCTAACCGATCTTAGTCCCAATGAATATATCAATAAGACTCGCATGGAAAGAGCCATGTTATTACTAAAACAAACCAACCTAAATATAACAGAAATTGCAGAAAAAACCGGATTTTCATCAAGTAGATATTTCAGTACTGCATTCAAAAAATATACAGGAATGACTCCTTCACAATACAAAGAAGAAAACATGTCTCCCAAAAGTCGATAAACTTTCGGGAGAGATATCTCTTACAAAAACTTACAATTATTCTTCCATAATTAATTTCAGTTTATTAGTTCCGGTTCGTGTTTTCAACCACTCTGCCATTTTTTTCTTTTCAATAGCAGAAGGGGTCTTTTCACAGCCTAATATTACGTACGTCACTGTATCTATTTGTACGGCCTTTATATTCAGCTTTAAGGTCTGAGTCATGGCAAGCGTATTGACTACCGGAAACAAAACTTTCATTTCAGAAGCTATCTTCATATCTGCCATACCTGTTTCCTTGTACAATTGCACAATTTTCTCCAATGAATCTATTTTCTGCTTCTGGCTGGCCAACTCTTTTTCACTGTTTTTATAGAAGTCCTCCATTACCATAGAACGAATGTTACTGATATCTGCCGTACTGTTATTAACCCCCTGAAAAACGACTAACTTAGTATTATATAATTTATAATCTTTCAGCTTAGAACGGGCTTCAACAATACGGTCTTCCGGAACTTCTTTACCAATTAAAACTACTCGGATTTCTTTTGTATCATACGATACCTTCCGGTCAAGCACCTGAGTATCGGGGAAGTCCATTTCCTTGCTGATAAAATGATTGGCGGCCGACTGATAGAATGTTTCTTTTACAATACCGTACGTCAGGTAAACAGCGGGTATCATAGTACCCAATGCTATCAGGACAATATAGCGCTTCACCATTTTCTCACGTTCCTTATCAACAAAAGCTTTCAACTGGAAGTGCATAACCCGTACTCCGATTACGGTTGCCAGACTTATAAAAACAGAGTTGATGAAATATAAATAAAACGCTCCTAGAAAATACAATAAATTGCCCGTAGCCAAACCAAAACCAGCCGTACAAAGAGGAGGCATCAAAGCAGTGGCAATGGCAACTCCCGGAATTACATTTCCTTTTTCTTTGGTAGACAATGCTACAATGCCTGCCATTCCACCAAACAATGCTATGAAAACATCATAAATAGTGGGAGATGTACGGGCCAGCAATTCAGACTGTACCTCATTTAATGGAGTAAAAGAAAAATATAAGGTCGCTGTAATAACACTAAACAAAGTAGCTACCAAATAACTCTTAAGAGAGCGTTTCAACAGTTCAAAATCATTCTGTCCGATAGCCAAGCCGACTCCCATGATAGGCCCCATCAGCGGAGAAATAAGCATGGCACCGATAATGACTGCGGTAGAATTGACATTCAAGCCCAAGGAAGCAATAAAAGTAGCAAAAATCAAAATCCACAAATTGGCTCCCTTAAACTCCACACCATTACGGATAGTTTCTACAGTAAGCTGTTCGTCTTCCTTATTTTTATTGAGATCAAGATATTTTTCTATAAAACCTTTGATCAAATACTTTTGTTTTTTTTCCATACCTGCGATTGTTTATTTTCTGACAAAACGGTTTATAAAAGGCAACTGCTTCAAAGGTAAGTCTTTTTTCAATACAAAAGCTATAAATACACACAGCAATAGTGTCCGCCAAAGCAAACGCAACACCAATGAACTAATTGGAATATAATATCCCGCTATAAAAAGAACAGCAGCCAACAAGAAATAAACAGTCATGCTCTTTAACGGATAAGCGACCGGATATTTCTTTTGTCCCATCCAGTAAGACAACAGTGTTATCACTCCATAACCGGCCACAGAAGCCCAGGCTGAAGCAATATAACCATACAACGGAACCAGCCAGATATTCAAAGCAAGAATGACACCACATCCAATCAATGAAAAATAAGCTCCCCAGCGGGTCTCATCTGTCAGTTTGTACCATATAGACAAGTTAAAATAAATCCCCTTAAAGATTTCCGCTCCCATTACAATGGCAACTACAACCAAGCCCTCCCAATAATCGGGAGCTACAAGGTATTTCAGAAAATCCATATAAAACATCACAGAAAGGAATGCCAGCATAGAAAAAATAAAGAAATATTTCATGGCATCGGCATACATCTGCTTACTGTTCTTATCTTTATTCTTACCGAAAACAAAAGGCTCGTATGCATATCGGAATGCCTGAGTAAACATGGCCATCACCATGGCAATCTTGCTGGATGCACTGTATATACCTAATTGCACCAGACCTTCGTGTCTGTCATCAAACAGGAAGGGATAAATCATCTTATCCACCGTCTGGTTCAGGATTCCTACCAGACCAAAAATCATGATAGGAAAAGAATAAGTTATCATGCGTTTCAGCAAGTCCGGATCCATCCGGTAAGACACACCTTTCAGTTCGGGCCAGAAAGCCAATATCTGTACAGAAGATGTGATAAGATTCGACACAAAAATATAGCCGACCAGATAATCCGGATTGTAGAACCAACTGACAGCATCAGGATGATGCTGATACAGCCAAGGACACAACAAAAGGAAAAACAGGTTCAAAGCTATATTACCGATGATGTTCAGCAACTTTATGCCGACAAACTTGAGCGGTCGTTTTTTATAGCGCAGATAGGCAAAGGGCACACACTGAAACGAGTCGAGTGCGACTACGAGCAGCATCATTGCCACATAATCGGTATGATTGGGATAGCCTAGCAGAGCAGAAATAGGATGCAGAAAAACCAGTCCACCCAATACAAACAACAGGGAAAGACCTCCTACAAACAGCAGTGTGTTGGCAAAGACCTTTTCTCCATCCTCCCCTTCTTTGTTTGCAAAACGGAAAAAACCGGTTTCCATACCAAAAGTCAGGAACACCAGTATCAATGCTGTATAGGCATACACATTGGATACGACACCGTATCCTCCCGATGCAGCAGATAATACCACCGTATAAAGTGGAACCAGCAAATAATTCAAGAAACGGCCTACTATACTGCTGACGCCATACAGAGCCGTATCCTTAGCTAAAGATTTTAATCCTGCCATAGTTCTAAAAACATTTATCAGTCAAAAAGCGTCCGCTCTCCTCCATAGCCAATCTTTCCCAAATGGCGATAGGCCAGTTCGGTAACTTCACGTCCGCGTGGTGTACGCTTGATAAATCCTTCCTTTATCAGGAAAGGTTCATAGACTTCTTCAATCGTACCCGGGTCTTCCCCCAAAGCGGTAGCAATCGTAGTCAGTCCGACCGGACCTCCTTTAAACTTATCAATAATCGTACAAAGTATCTTATTATCTATTTCATCCAAACCGTAACGGTCTATATTCAAGGCCTCCAACGCATACTTGGCAATCTCTACATCAATCCGGCCAGAACCTTTTACCTGTGCAAAATCGCGGACCCGGCGCAACAAGGCATTGGCGATACGCGGAGTTCCACGACTGCGTGAAGCAATCTCTCCAGCTGCCTCTGCATCACAAGGGACATCAAGAATAGAAGCCGAACGGCGAATGATACGCGAAAGTATATCGTCATCGTAATATTCCAAATGCAAGTTAATGCCGAAGCGAGCACGCAAAGGCGCGGTCAGCAAACCGCTACGTGTGGTAGCTCCTACCAGCGTAAACGGATTCAGGTCTATCTGGATACTACGTGCCGACGGTCCTTTATCAATCATAATGTCTATACGATAGTCCTCCATAGCAGAATACAAGTATTCTTCT
Source organism: uncultured Bacteroides sp. (assembly GCA_900556845.1). Taxonomy (GTDB): domain Bacteria; phylum Bacteroidota; class Bacteroidia; order Bacteroidales; family Bacteroidaceae; genus Phocaeicola. Next base: position 44,432 of record USQO01000003.1, read on the forward strand.
ACAACCGGACTTAAACGGTGTATTTCATCGATAAACAGCACATCGTTAGGCTCCAGACTGGTCAGTACACCTGCCAAATCACCAGGCTTGTCGAGCACCGGCCCTGAAGTTACTTTAAAACCAACCCCAAGTTCGTTGGCTATAATATTACTCAATGTGGTTTTTCCCAATCCGGGAGGACCATGCAGCAGGACGTGGTCCAGTGCCTCGGCACGCAAACGGGCTGCCTTTACAAAAATACGCAAGTTGTCTACAACCTTGTCCTGCCCGCTGAAGTCTTCAAACCGCAACGGACGAAGCGCATTTTCGAAATCACGTTCACGCCCTGTCGGCTTATAATCATGAATATCAAAATGTTCTTCCATAAAAACTTAATTTAGCTGACAAAAATACAAAAGATTATGCAGATAGCAGAGCGGTATGGCGGATTTTGTTATCTTTGTTTTTGTCTAAGAAAACTGTAACCAAAAAACAATGAAAGAAAGAAACAAGCGAGTATTAGTAGGCATGAGCGGAGGTATAGACAGCTCGGCCACCTGCATTATGCTGCAGGAACAGGGATATGAAGTAGTTGGAGTAACCATGCGCACCTGGGATAAAGAAGAAAATCCCCGCTATATAGAAGAAGCCAAACAATTGGCAGCAAGCTTAGGCATTGAACATCATGTGGCCGATGTAAGAAAAGAATTCAAGGATGTTATTGTCAAATACTTTATCGATGAATACATGAATGGACGTACGCCCAATCCTTGCGTGATGTGCAACCCATTATTTAAAGAACGAATTTTATGTGAATGGGCCGACCAGTGTGACTGTGCATGGGTAGCAACCGGTCATTACTGCCAACTGGAAGATAGAGGTGAAAACCGGTATATTCTTACCGGAGATGATTGTACCAAAGACCAGTCATATTTTCTCTGGAAACTTCCTCAGAGTATCCTGAAACGAATGATGTTCCCACTGGGTGGAATGACGAAACTGAAAGTACGTGAATATCTGGCCTCAAAAGGCTTTGAAGCGAAAGCCCGGGGCGGAGAAAGTATGGAAATCTGCTTTATCGACAAGGACTATCGTGATTTTCTGAAAGAACACTGCCCGGATATTGATGAAAAAATCGGGCCGGGATGGTTCGTCGACAGTAAAGGTGTAAAACTGGGACAGCACAAAGGTTTTGCTTACTACACAATCGGACAACGGCGCGGACTGGATATTGCACTGGGCAAGCCTGCTTATGTATTAAAAATTAATCCGGCCAAGAATACCGTCATGCTAGGAGATGTAGAACAGCTTGAAACAGAATATATGCTAGTTGAAGACCTCAATTTTGTCAATATCGAGGAGTTGAAAAGTGTACCCAATTTATCGGTACGTATCCGCTACAGAAGCCGTTCTATTCCTTGCCAGACAGCCTTGCTAGACGATGGACGCCTGTTAGTCCGTTTCCTGGAGAAAGCCTCAGCCATAACACCTGGACAGTCGGCTGTATTCTACGACGGCAACCGTGTTCTGGGAGGTGGATTCATTGCCTCTCAACAAGCAATCCGAAAAATAGCCGAAGAAAATCAAGATAAATTCTCAATCTAAACAAACCTTGACAAAGAAGTATTTACATACCTGAAAAACAAGCACAAGGGAGCAGTCACGATTTTATACGGGTTGCTCCTTTTTTTATACAATCAAACATACATAACCCAAAGACGGTAAATACCAACTTCATCACTATAAAGAAATACATTGGGCATTTTTAAGACAAAGGTGCATCATTTTTGTCACATAAGTTGGTCTTTGCTATGATACAACAAAAAAATACCAGCCGCTTCAGATAATGTTGCGACTGGTATTTGCTTGTATTATTACCGTATTGTATAGTACTTATTTATAACGATTTACAAAATCTTCCGAAACAGAATTATTCACGCTCTGACAAACATCTGCGCTAAAATCTTGCCCACACTGAATGATTGCGTCCCAATCGGCCTCAGATAATTCTGCCAGATCGTCCCGACGAACCCGGTATTTCAGCAAGCCAAAAACAACTCCTGCATTAAAATTGTCGCCTGCACCAATGGTACTGACCGTAGGTATCGGCGTTACTGCATACGACTTGGTACACGTCGGAGTAAACAAACGTATATCTTTATCAGCATCGGTACATATAAAGTTTTTGCAATAAAAAGCTACCTTCTCACGGTAAACCCTTGCAGCATCAGTCAGCGAGAACATATTGTCGAAATCCTCGGTAGAGCCGCGCAAAATATCTGCATATTCAAAGTTTTCCAAAATAACAGGCAATAACTTGATGGCATCATTACGATGGGTACTTCTGAAATTGACATCGTAATAAATAATAGCTCCCGCCTGCTTTGCCTTATCCAGCAAATCCTTAACTTTAGAACGCAGCTCCGGCATCAAGGCAAAATACGAGCCTATCATCACAATATCATCACGACCTACCTCCGGCATATCTACTTCCAGGCGCATTGCCGGATAGTTTTTATAGAAAACATATTCCGCATCGTTACGCTCATTCAGAAAAGCCAATGAAACAGGAGATTTTCCGTCCGAAAATACATTTACATAATCCGTATTCACACCGTTACGACGCATATTGTCCAAAATAAGGTCGCCGACTTTATCATTTCCGGTCTCGCTGATGAAGATTACATTTACCCCCATACGCCCCAATGAAATCACGGCATTGTATACCGAGCCTCCTGGTACGGCAGCCTGAGGCTGTCCGTCGCGAAACAAGATATCCAGAATTGTTTCACCGATTCCTATAACCTTTCTCATACAGTTTGCTATTTACTCAATTCGCGAGAACGCTCACCCAAATAGCCTCCATGGTGACGTTTGCTGTATTCTTCAATGGTAAACTGAGTCTGCTTCATGGTCTCAACCACCAAAATGTCTCCCATCACAGTCATAACAGTGGTAGAAGTAGTCGGAGTCATACCCAAAACACAAACTTCATCCGGATGACCAGTAAACAGACAAATATCCGCAGCCTGAGCCAATGGACTCTCGGCATTACCTGTTATCACAATCTTTTTTAAAGAAGGATTCAGGCGTACAGCCAAAGTAGTCAGTTCCACAATCTCACGTGTCTTACCCGAATTGGAAATCAACAACAATACATCATTCTCCTGCAAAATTCCTAAATCACCATGCTGAGCCTCGCTGGGATGCAGAAAAACAGCAGGAATCCCTGTCGAACAAAATGTAGTAGCTATATTCATAGCAATCTGACCAGCCTTACCCATGCCACTGGTCACCAGTTTTCCCCGCTTTACGTGCACCTGCTCTACAATCAACTTAACAGCTGCTTCATAGGCATCTGTTACCGGAATATTCAACACTGCCTGTGCTTCACGCTTTAATAACTCTTGAATAGATGATTTCATACGTTCTTTGGTTTTATTCGAGTAATTTTATTAATTCATCAAAATTATTAGCAACAGAAAAGAATCTGTCCAGCGGCTGATGGGCAAATCCCGTAGTCTCCAGTTTACGAAGAAAAGCAATGATTTCACCCCAAAAGCCATTTACATTATATAAAATGACTTTTTTCTTGTGATAGCCAATGGTAGCAGCAGCCATCACATGGAAAATCTCATCCAGTGTGCCCACTCCTCCCGGTAATGCGACCACCACATCTGCCTGCAGCAACATTGTATCTTTGCGGTCGCTGAGATTATCTGTACGGAAAGTTACATCCAGCACATCACTGACGCGGCCACGTTCCTCCAATCGGGTAGGAACTACACCCATAACCATTCCGCCACACTGTTTCGCTGCACGAGCCACGACATCCATCAGTCCCATATCAGAACCTCCATATATCAGCCATTTGCCCTGACTGCCCAACCAGCGTCCCAATTCTTCAGCTTTTTCACTATAAACATGGTCTATCTGCTCTGATGCCGAGCAAAATACTGCTATTTTATCCATACTCAAATTATTCTAGTCTAGAATTTGTAAAAGTAGAATTCATATTACCTTACTTGCAAGCCAGTCTGGCCAACTCGACATATTTAGGCTTTCTCAATCCAACATAGAAAGGCAACAAACGGAAAAAGCGCTTCAGCCGATTGGCAAATGCCTGCTGTGGTCTCCATCCTTTCCAAGGAGTATAGTCTAAATAACGGAAATAAGCCTCTCTAAGCGGATGCTGGCTATCGTAATCCCAAGGTTTACGATTGGTATAATGCAAGATAACCGGATTGCACAATACATAGGCAAACTTCTTTTTCCAGGCTTCTGTCATATTGCCGGGATTACGGTAAAATCCGTCTTGAACGTTCCACTTTAAATCTACCAGCACCTTGTCCTTGTACAAAATACTATTCAAGAGGTCCTGATCATTAAACAAGATGCGTTCCGGATATTTATGAAAATACTCAAAACAAGCCTTACCCATGCTGTGTTCCCGCCAATACTTCATATTTATCAACAATACCCCTGCATTAAAATAAGAATATTGCTGAGGATACTTCAAGATTTCATACCGGCCTGCTTCGTTACATCCTATATCTTCTACAGCAGCAACACCCTTTCCCTCAAGAGGAGTGTCCCAGAACGGACGGATATTCCCCAAAATCACAATATCACAATCCAGGTAAAACAAGCGATCTATAGTGTCGGGCAACAATTCGGACAAGATACAACGGTAATAGGTTGCCATTGATATACGCTTGCTGAACTTTCGTATTGTAAAACCTTCCAGCAACGCAGGATTAGGAGCGTAATAGCAAACAATGCTGCCATAAGTATCAGCCAGACCGGATAACAGTGCCTTGTCAGCATCACTCAATTCACCGGCAACAATGTGTACAGTAAATGTTTCTTCGGGGTTGTTTATAAATAAAGAAACCAATGTAACAGCACAATGCTGTACATAATTATGGTCTATATTACAGGCTATATGAATCATAAGTAGCTATCTATTAATAAGAACTTCTTGCAAATATAGTTTTTATTAAGTCAAGAACCTTTTTTTATAACTTCTTTTTCACATCATATTTTATAAAAACGTTATCTTTGTTCAAAACTGAACAAAAATACCAGCTAAACATTTTCAACTTATGGGAGACAGTTTATTATATAAAGTCCGAAGTGGCAAACCGGTAAAGTTTTTTGATTTTCTAAAAAACTATATGGGTTTATTGGTTCCTGACAACTACTACCGCAGCCATCTAAAGACAAAACTCGAAGCAGCACGCAAAAGACCGGATTATGAATACATGAAAAAACGGGTAGATTACTATATCCGTATCAAGGACACATGGAAAATCGCTTCGACCAATAAAACTGAAAAAGGGAAAAGTATCTTCTTTTATACAGGAACACTAGGAGGATATACCCGAAAGATGTTTCACACAGCCTATTATTTCGACCAACATGATGTTACACGCTGGTTCCCCAAATCCCTCCGATGGAACTTCTGTCCGGGCGACGTATACTTTACCCCTGATGTTCCCACTGTTGTAAAAAGCAGGCTTCTTACTGCAGATAATCAGAATTCGGTTATCCTCAAACTGGATAAATTACGCCATTTCTTATTCGTAAACGATGAAAAATCATTCCGGGAGAAAAAAGACATGGCTATTTTCCGCGGAAAGATTCGACAAAGCCGGGTCCGTGAAAAATTTCTTCAACTTTATTTCAACCATCCGCTATTCGACTGTGGTGTTGTCGGTAAAAATGAAGGCTGTCCCGAGCAATGGATGCAACCTAAAAAGACCATCCGCGAACACCTGGACTACAAGTTTATCATGGCGCTGGAAGGAAACGATGTGGCTTCGAATCTTAAATGGGTTATGTCTTCCAATTCCATTGCTGTAATGACGCGTCCTACCTGCGAAACCTGGTTTATGGAAGGAACGCTTATTCCGGATTATCATTATATCGAAGTAAAGGAAGATTTTTCAGATTTACCCGACAAGCTGACCTACTACGCACAGCATCCTGACAAGGCAGAAGAAATCATAAAACATGCCCACGCATACGTATCGCAATTCTTCGACAAGGAGCGTGAGGAAATTTTACAGCTGATGGTGCTGGAACGTTATTTCGAAACAAGCGGACAATTATAATAGCATGACTACCAACAAAAAAAATGTCATCAAAGAGTTTATCCGTTTTGGTATTGTAGGAGTCATTGCCACCGGTTTACATTATGGAATTTACTTCCTTCTTCAGAAATATATCAATGTAAACATTGCATATACCTTGGGATACGGTTTGAGTTTTATCGGAAACTTCTACCTTACCTCCTACTTTACGTTCGGTACAGCCCCATCCTGGAAAAAACTGATTGGCATGGGGGGAGCTCATGCTATCAACTATAGCTTACAGATTGTCCTGCTGAATCTGTTCTTATGGTTAAAGGTTCCGCAAGAATGGGCACCTTTCCCAGTGTTTGCATTAGCTATCCCTATAAATTTTATGCTGGTGCGTTTTGTATTCAAATACCGTAAAAAATAAAAATATGAAATTGGTGATTGTAGTTCCCTGTTATAACGAAGAGGAGGTATTGCAAGAAACGACCTCACGTCTTTGTAATATATTAGAAGAGCTGACAGCAAAAAAGCAGATAGCAGAGGGACAGATATTATATGTGGATGATGGAAGTAAAGACCAGACCTGGAAACTGATAGAAAAATATGCGGAAGCAGATTCACGGGTTTCCGGTTTAAAACTGGCACACAATGTAGGGCATCAGCAAGCTTTGTGGGCCGGTCTGGAATGGGCATCGACTCACGCCGATGCAGCTGTATCCATCGACGCAGACTTACAGGATGATGTCCGCTGCATTATTTCAATGGTAGACTATTATCATAAAGGGATTGATATTGTCTATGGAGTCCGAAAAGAACGCAAGACCGATACCTTCTTCAAGAAGAATACAGCTTTGATGTTCTACCGGCTGATACGTAATCTGGGAGGTGACATCGTCTACAACCATGCAGACTTCCGGCTCATGAGCCGCAGGACATTACAGGCATTGATGCAATTCCCGGAAAGAAATCTTTTTCTCCGGGGAATGGTAAGTTCAATGGGATTCCCTTCGGCTATGGTATACTACGACCGTACAGAACGTTTTGCCGGAGTTTCCAAATATCCCTTCAGTAAGATGCTAAGTTTCGCACTGGACGGAATTACCTCTTTTTCTGTCAAACCTTTGCGCTACATCGTCATGCTGGGCCTGCTGTTCATTCTCATCTCCGTACTGGCGATAGTATACGGACTCCTGTCCTATTATGACGGGAATGCCATTCCGGGATGGACTTCCTTATTGGTTTCGGTTTGGTTTATTGGAGGAGCAATTCTTACAGCCGTAGGAATCATTGGCGAATATGTAGGTAAAATCTATAAAGAGATAAAAAGAAGGCCTCGTTACTTCATAGAGAAAGAGGCCAATCTTTAAACATTATATTTATCTTGCTCCTAAATCATCATACAGACTTTGCAGGATTGCCTGTCCTTTTTCCATCCGACTTATATTCTCATCCGGATAAGCATAGATGGTTTGTCCGGATGTGTTATCTATGACCGTTGCACCCGTACTGTCGCAAAACGCAAAACCATTATTATAACTATAGAAAGCAAAAGGATAGGTATAATCACTTCCCAGGACATTCCGGCTGAATGTAAATTCATCATGCGAAATACCCAACTGGCCAAGTAAAGTCGCAGCCATATCCGTCTGATTCATCAGTCTATCTATCTGCATCGGTTTCTTGACAGCTCCTCCCAGCCACAGCATTGGAATGTGATAGAACTTGGGCTGTGTATTCAATCCTTCACGCGGATAATAGAAACCGTGGTCGGGTAGACAAATAATCAACAGGTCTTTCCATTGGGGCAACTGTTTCATCTTCTCGATAAATTTACCCAAACAGTCGTCTGTATAGGCAAAAGCATTTGGTATGTCATCGGCCAGCCGGTGATAAGGAACTTTAAAAGGTTCATGGCTACTCAATGTAAGAAAAGCGGTATGCCAGGGAGTATCATCCTGACGCTTTTTCAGCACTTCATACAAATACTCAAAAGTTATATCGTCATTTACTCCCCATGCATTGCTGGTCTGTTCGCTTAATGAAAAGTCCTTGTCTGCAGTCAAATGTTCATATCCTGTGCTGAGCAAATAGCTTTTCATATTAGTAAAGTTGATATCTCCTCCATACAGGAAATCTGTGGCATATCCTTCTGAACGAAGCTTTGCTGCAATTCCTGGTAACGTACGGCTTTTATTGGGTATTTTCATAACTGATGCTGTAGGCAATCCCAAATAACCACTAAATGTACAGACTGTACCTCTGTCCGTCCGGAAACTATTGGCATAGCAGTTGGTAAAAAACACACCTTCTTTCGATAAACGGTTCAAATTAGGAGCAACATCCGGCAGACCTCCTAACGGTTCCACAAACTGAGCACCAAATCCTTCCATCAGAATAATCAGGATATTGGGCCGTTTTATATTCAGAACCTGTAAAACAGAATCTCCATCCGACGTATGATACAAACCCTCGAAAAGCTGAGCCCGTTTTTCTTCCTCAAAAAAATTAAACTGCTGTGCAAAATCTTCGCTCTTCCCCATAGAGGAAAGTAAACTAAATGCCGGATTCACAGCTGAGTGATTTAAAAACGGATCATTACAAAAATATGCCTGACCAACATTGCTGGTAGACTCTGTCACTCCACCACGAATAACCACAAACAGAACCCCTCCTAAAAGTATACTTCCCAGTGTTCCGACAGCCTTGCGTTGCACACCAGGCAAATATTGCGGAGTAATCCGATAAAGTCCCCAAGAGGCTACTATGCTCAGCAAAAGAATAAAGAAAATCCGCAACACAACAAAGCCAACAGAAACACTTGCCATCGCATTCTGCGGAGAGTCTAAATACAAAAAGATGGATGCATCTAATTTGAAGTTCCAAAATGGATACAGACACATATCGCCCACAAAAATTAAAGCGACCAGCAAGCTAACCAAAATGTAATAGCCCACTAATAGCTTCCGCAAAGGAAATTTCTTAAACCAGATACTAACCAATAGAACCAACCATGGCACAGCCGTCAAATAACCGGCAGTAGCTGCATCCAGACTTAATCCATGCCAGATTACTTGTCCATATTCGGACAAAGAAATACTCTTGGACAGAGCATCATTATAAATCATAAATACAGGTTTTTGCAGCACAAAATACAACAGAAATGCTGCAAAAATCATCAGCAGAGATACAATTCTTTTTTTCATTGGAATATACTTTAAACACAAAGATATATATTTTTGATTTCAAAGTTTCTTGGCCCGATTTGCTTTCAGCAATATTACATATGTTTACTTATTTTTGCCCGTTACTTCCTGCCAAAATCGGCAGGAACCTCTCCCCACAGTTGAGTTTCCCACTTCCGCAAAGGTGTAGTATACGAATTTTCTCGCAACCATTTCTCAGCGCGTTCTATCAGTTGAAAAAGTTCTTCTGTTTTAGCTGTACGCTCCAGTTTTGTCTTGCATTTCTTCTGTTGCACCCAGTTTAAAGCATTCCGGCTGTCCGAATAAATCGGCATATCAATTCCTTTTTGTTTCATCAGCGCCAAACCATGCACAATAGCAAGAAATTCACCGATATTGTTCGTGCCATACACTGGACCAAAATGAAAAACTTCTTGTCCGGTCAATAAATAAACACCCCGGTATTCCATAGGTCCCGGATTGCCACTACACGCTGCATCCACAGCCAAGCAATTCAAATCAAAGTTTTCAGGAATTTTCTGTTCTTCCAGTCTTACTTTCAAACTATCGCCTCGCGTCAGATAAGCATGAGCCGGACTATTAAAAGCTACCTCAGCTTCCTCACGTGTAGGAAACGACTTATACACGGCTCCTTTATAATTCTTTATTTGCAACTGACAGTCTGTCCACGAATCGTAGACTCCGGGAGTTACTCCTTTCCATACCACATAATATTTTTGTTGTTTTGCCATATACCGATATAAAAATTACACAGATTCACTCAAAATAACTCACAATAGTATCCGAATGAATCTGTGTAAAGAAAATCAATAGTACAAATATGCTATTTTATTACATACGTTCAGGAACTTCGATACCCAACAGTCCCATGGCAAGTTTTACTACCTTACCTACATTCTGGCTCAATGCCAGACGGAATACTTTGAGAGCTTCATTCTCTTCACGCAAAATGCTGAAATCATGATAGAACTGATTGTATTCTTTCACCAAATCGTAAGCATAGTTTGCCAAGATAGACGGGTTATAATCCGAACCAGCTTGTTTAACTACATTGGTAAAGTCGGCCAACATCTGTATCAGACCTTCTTCCTTAGTGCTCAATTCAATACCTGTAGGAATAACCTGTGGTACAGAAATACCTGCCTCAGCAGCCTTACGCAAAATAGACTGGATACGAGCATATGTGTATTGGATAAACGGACCAGTATTACCATTGAAGTCGATTGATTCTTTCGGATTGAAAGTCATATTCTTTCTGGCATCTACTTTCAAGATAAAATATTTCAATGCACCAAGACCTACAATACGAGCGATATTATCAGCTTCTTCCTGTGTCAGGCCATCCAGTTTACCCAGTTCGTTGCTGGTTTCCTTAGCTGTTTCAATCATAGCTTCCATCAAGTCGTCGGCATCTACTACTGTACCTTCACGACTCTTCATCTTTCCTTCCGGCAATTCCACCATACCGTATGAGAAGTGTACCAAATCCTTACCCCACTCAAAGCCCAGTTTATCAAGCAAGATAGAAAGTACCTGGAAGTGATAATTCTGTTCGTTTCCTACCACATAAATCATCTTGTTGATTGGGTAGTCCTGAAAACGCAATTTGGCTGTACCAATATCCTGTGTCATATACACAGAAGTACCATCACCACGCAACAACAGTTTATGGTCAAGGCCTTCAGCTGTCAGATCAGCCCATACAGAACCATCTTCCTTACGATAGAAGAAACCTTTTTCCAGACCTTCCATCACCTTTTCCTTACCTTCCAGATAGGTATCCGATTCATAGTATATCTTATCGAAACTTACTCCCATCATCTTGTAAGTTTCGTCAAATCCGGCATATACCCAGTCATTCATTGTCTTCCACAAGTTACGCACTTCAGGGTCATTAGCTTCCCATTTACGCAACATTTCACGAGCTTCCAACATCAACGGTGATTCTGCTTCTGCTTTTGCTTTAGCTTCTTCTTCACCCATGCCTTCAACCTGGAATTTAGCCATCAGTTCTTTTACTTCAGCCTTATAGTGCTTATCGAAAGCTACATAATAATCACCAATCAGATGGTCACCCTTCTTGCCTGATGATTCTGGAGTTTCCCCGTTACCATACTTCAGCCAAGCCAGCATAGATTTACAAATATGAATACCACGGTCGTTCACAATATTTGTTTTTACAACCTTATTTCCATTTGCAGCCATCACATTAGCCAGCGCATTACCCAGCAGGTTATTGCGCACATGTCCCAAGTGTAACGGTTTGTTTGTATTAGGCGAAGAATATTCAATCATTACCAGTGGTGCATTCTCGTCAGCACGACAGATTCCCCATTCCGCATCCGCATGAATTGCATTCAGCAAGCCAATCCATTCATCCGATGCCACTGTCAAGTTCAGGAATCCCTTTATTACATTGAATCCAGCCACAGCCGGTTCATGCTGTTTCAGGTATTCACCAATTTCCTGTGCAGTCTGTTCCGGTCCCTTCTTCGACATTTTCAGGAACGGAAATACCACCAGTGTAAGATGGCCTTCAAACTCCTTCTTGGTTTTCTGCAACTGTACCATTTTAGCAGGTACTTCCTGTCCGTACAGTTCCTTGATGCCGTTCATTACGGCCGCAGTCAGTTTATCTTCAATCTTCATGAATATTGGTAATTATTTGTTTAGTCAATTTAGTGAGCACAAAGATACGTAAAAAATCTCTTTTCAACCGATTTTATTTCTTCTTCTTAAACAAATCCAGCGCCTTATCCAAAACGGATTTCTTTTCTTCATTGCCATCAGAATTTCCATTCAGTTTTTCACCCAGCCCTTTTAAAGCCTGTTCGGCTGCATTTTTAGCCAGACTGGCCATATCAATTCCTACTTTAGGTGAAGCAAATGTCCCCCCTATAGTCATATCTACTGTACCCAACTTAGCTCCTAAGCCATCGGCCGGCATAGTAATTTTTCCTCTATAGTCAATAGTCTGGTCCAAACCAGTAGAGCCAGAAAGATTCATAGAATAATCACCTAGCTTCAAATCAAAAGGCTTTGTATTCACCCTACCGTCTGCAATTTCGAAATCTATATTCAGGTCCTTTACCTTGATTTCTTTCATCGAAGGTTTCTTTACAATATCTGCTATCTGATCTATCACCTTTACACCACTCAGACTCAAATCCTTGGTACTCAACGTACCACTACCCTGCACTGCATTCATTACCGGACTCATCTGCTCGTCCAATGGTGTGCTTATCTTCATATCCCCCGAAAAATTTCCTTTCAGTCCTTCAAAGACGGGTGCCATTTGCTGTACCAGTCCCAGTTCTTTATAGGCTTGTGCAAAACTGATATTTTTCATGTCGAAACCAGCATCCAGCATTGGTTGTCCCTTCTCTGGGGCAGTATAAGCACCGTTCATCACCACCTGTCCCCCCATCGTTTCAAACGACAGATTCTTCATATCCACCTTGCCGTTTTTAATGAGTAACTGACCCTTTACATGCTTCAGTGACATTTGGTCGAATAATACTTCCTTCATGTTGGCCTGCATAGTAAAATCCAGATTTTCCGGTACTCGGATAACCTCCATCGCAGCTGTATCCTTCACAGCTGTTTCTACAGCAGCTGTATCTGCATGCATAAAATCGTTCAGATTAAACCGGTTACTACCAACATTCAGTGACCCTTTTAATGTAGAGCCTCTCAACATATAACCCAAATAGTTTTCCAACTTGCTGTCCAGTGTCAAATCATTATCTCCTATTTTCACTTTGGTCTCACTCAATTGTAAATAACGTGGTGAAAAACTGAAAACAGATTTCTCTACATACACATCCGGCATATTTTTCATGGCTATCTTCATACTATTCAGTTGCAGACTACCATCAGCCTGTACCCGTTCGTATTGTTCCTTTTCTATATAAGACAACCGTCCGGCCACATTCATATCCGCATCCACCCTACCATTCAGCTGGATATCTTCCAGCGGATATACTTCCTTTATTTTTCCTAAGTCCAATTTACCTTTAGCCACAGCTTGAAAATCAGGATCCGTCACGGGCGATTTCACCACTGCCTTCATGCTAAAAGGATTTCCAGCCAGAACAAAATCGAATGGATTCACTGTTATTACCGTTGCATCAACAGAACCGCCCACATTCTTTACTGAAGCAGCAATATTTATCCCGTCTACCCCTGCTGGCAGCGACGGATAACGAAACATAGCATCCTTTACCTGTAAAGTGGCTTCAAACTGCGGAACAATCGTATCACCCTCCAATTTTCCTTTTGCAAAAGCCGAAAGCGTTACCTTTCCGTCCGTTTTCAAATCTTCAAAATCTTTGCCATAAATAGCTGGAATCAGTGAAAGCAGTTCCTTGAAACCCACTTCATTGGTGTTCAGCCGAACATCCATATCCAGCCCGTCTTTCAAAGTACTCACCCAACCATCCAGATTCAGTTCTATAGCATTCAGATGAAATGAATTCTTAGCCAACGTATATTTCCCCTGAGCAAAATCTGCATCCACATTCAAGTCCGTTTTCAGCGTTACTCTATTAAGCATAGGAATTGCTCCCATCTTGTAGGTCAGTGAAGGTGTTTCCATCTCCAAGTCTAAAACAGTCCTCTCACTACCGAAATCACCGGCGCACTCTCCTTTTAAATTGCATACTTCGGCATACATTTTACTCTGTCGGTCATCATACACCACAGTCAGGTCCTTCACCTTAAGCAGTTGCAATTTCACACGGAACGAACCCTCTTCACTCTCCTCTTGCGATGTAACTTCCCCATCAGTCTTCATTACATCCCAATTAGGTTTACCATTCTCCAGTACGATGGCATGTACACGTGTATCCTCAATACTGATTTTAGAAATATCGTATCCACTGTTTCCGAACAGCGAAAACAGATTTACCGCTGCCGTCAGCTCACCAGCCTCTACCAACGTATCATTCGCAAATTCTCCGGTTCCCTTCATCCAAAAATCTTCTAACGTAACCGAAGCCGAAGGAAAGTTCTTAAACAAACTGATATCCAAAGCCTTGAAATCAAACTGAGCATTCAGCATACGGTTTCCCTCTTCTTTCACTATCTGAGCAATCTTTCCTCTAAATGCAAAAGGAAGTACAAAAAGCAGTAGCAATATCGCGCCTAGCGTAATACCTGCTATTTTTAGAGTCTTTTTCATAGGCATAATTATTAGTATGTTGTTCTATAAAGATACTAATAATTACGGAATAGAAAAGATTTGGTAAATACTTTCCTAATTTTTATTTTTTATATCAAAAATTGTGCCGATACCCCAATGGTTACCGGCACAAGCAAATGTCAAATATTATTTTTTATATTCCCAATTATTCATTTGGTCTGAATATATAACTTCTGGTCTTAGGAAGCATTTTTATAACTTCATCATGAGCTTTTCCTGTAAGTTCACCAATAATAGCATCCATAATATAATCCATACTTTCGAAACTTTCCGTTATATCCGTATTATGCATTACATTCTTCCAGTCATCTAAATTAGTCCAATTACCTCCATTACCGTAACTGCCGTCTCCATCAGGAGCAAATAAAATAAGTCTTCTTCCAGATGGCATTACATCCCATTTTTCTTTAATTGTTCCCAACTCTACAGCAGTGTAATCATCACCTATCAAATAAGGAGCATCAGTCCACAAAATAACAATTTGTCTGTGATAACCATCATCTTGTCCCCAGTCATCCTTAGAAAAAGCAAAATCCAGTGCTTCAAGACCACTTTCAGGAGTATCACCACCTCCATTTGCTCCTAACTGATTCACAAACAAACTGAATTCTTCTTTTTGTTCTGGAATATTATATACGGGACTAGTAACCAACCATTCAGAATCAACATTTTTATCTCTAAAAGCAACAACCTGATTTTGAAGTGACATCAATTCAATACCTGCTTCAACACATGCAGCATTAAATATATCATAGAATCCCAACGCATTATTTTTTACAGTATTAATAATTCCACTCATACTACCCGTCTGGTCAATACACATCACAACTTTTACATTCAGTTTATTATCACCTGTCATAAAATCCTTTGTAACGGCATCATAACAAATTTCTGCATTAGGGTCACCGTTTTCGAACACTATATTGCCATGATCACTACTATGGAATTTATAATATGCACGATAATAATACTTCTTTTTCGCACTCAATCCTCTGAAGTCTACCTCAAAGCTTTTATCAGTCTGCACACCTGTTCCTTTATATTCAGCTTCCTCTATGGTCAGTTTATTCGGATCAGCATCACATACGATACCATATTCTCCCAATGTTTCAAAATCGGGAGAAGGGCACCATATTGTTCCACTAAGTGTACAAGACGTGCCTCCTACCTTAAATGTAGCTTTACCCGTCCAAATACTTAACTGATAATATATTTTCTGTATTATTATTTCAACCTTTTGGGTAATATTTACGATAAAGGAAAATGTACCATCTTCTTCTTTAGGTAAGTCAAATTCGTCTATAACCACTTTTCCCTCTGTATCAATATCTAAGCTTAATGTACCTTCAAACAGAGTAGTCAATTCTTTTACAAAAGCTAAGTCACTATGTCCTTTCACCAGATAATTAAAGAAGAACAAAGCCTTTTTAATCGGATCTGTATATCCTTTAGCAGCTATCGACTGGTTTATTTCATCCAAAGAATAAGGGATACTGTCCTGCATAAGCATCTCCGAACCATTATTGAAAACAAGCTCTAGAATTGTATCATTAGGATAACTGAAATATAATGTTCCTTCTTCCGTTGTAGCCTGCAATGGCAATTTATCTTCTTTTGAATACAGAACATTCAAGCTCAAAGTTTCATCCAATGACAAAAAACTCAGATATTCATAAGCAGTTTCCCCCGCTCTTGACGCACGCGTCACTGTAGGAGCTTCTACCGTTTCATCATAAAGCAAATATCCCTGAGGAGTAACATATCCCTGATTCCATGTACCCAAATCACCTGTCAACGGTGCTATACAATCCAAAGTTTCCAATGGATGTGTATTCATCGGCAATTCAAATACCTGTCCATTTATTGTCAAAGTCAGAACCTTGCCATTCTCGCCGTCTACCACTTTCACATCCGAGAACCAGGTATCGCCGTCCTGGCCTTTTTCGCCATCTTGTCCGTCCTGACCCTTTTCACCGTCCTGACCATCTTTTCCGACAGCTTTCACCTGATTTCCGTTTTCATCCAGCATTTCCGTATAACTAGTACCATTATCATAGCTAATCATCCAGTAACCGGACGTATTCACTTTCAATTTAGGAGTTACGGCATCATTACCTGTAACAGGAATTTTATTCCCTGCCTCATCGGTCAGCCAGTCTTCTTTATCTCCTATAATCTGAGTCCAATAATACCGACCCTCAAATTCCTTAAAGTTAATAACCGGTGCATCTTCACCTTTCTCACCGTCCTTACCGTTCGAGATTTCCATAACCGTTCCATCAGAAAACTTTATCGAATATCCATTGGCGGTATTCTCAATAGAAGCCACACAGACTTTGTTTTCCAACGCACTGACAAGAGTTCCCATAGCAGAAATGTCAGTATTCATTTTAGTAAGCTGTGCTTCTACGACATTTACCCTATCTTCCAAAGAGTTAACCTTGTCCCATAACGCTCCATCATCATATTTACACGACACTGCTCCTACTATAAGCAACATCCAAAAAATAAATTTAAATTTCTTCATGACCTTTGTTTTTTTCAAAAATACAACAAAAATCAATGTTAAAAATTCAACTTCAACCAGTTATCGGATAAGTGTAAATGACACAAGACATACGGTTAATTTTATAGAATAATCGGTGATATTTTTATAACAACAATTATACTATTCTATTTCACAAACCTTTCACACTCAGCTTGTTCTTCAACTGTCAGCTTATCTTTATAAGCCTCAAAAATATATTTTCCTACCACCGAATTACCATGCTTCATTATCTGTTGTGAAAGAAAAGTAGCAAACTTTCTCTTTATCTGCTCACGATCCGTTACACCTTCAAAACCGACATCTAGGAACCTGTCTTTATCCATCAGGAATTCCATCATCTCTTCATTCCCTTTTGTATTGGTTACATATACCCTGTTTCCCAGCTCTGCCACAATCTCGCCATTCTCCAAGACAAAAGGCATTGTTACCGGAAACCTGTCACTATCATTTTCCAATACCAGTAGTTCACGAACTACTGCATCATGCTGTTTGCCTGTAAATTCAAACACACCATTCTTTACCACAGCACTATCGTATTTCACATTACTGTTCAACGCATCAAGAATATAAACCGTACGCCCTTCCAAGATAGGATTTGTTATCTTACCTTTTATTATATAACTATCCTTAGGGGTATTTACACAGCCAGACAGGCACAATGCCAAACACGCAATTACTATATTCTGTAATTTCATAATTCTTTTAATTTAAGATTTTACATATCGTGAAGATAAGCAAAACAAATGAATAGATACAAAAAAACACCCCGGTAATTCAGGAACGCGGGGTGCTTTTTTAAGTGGAGTGATAATATTTGGACTTCTCTCAAGTTTTAAAAGCGGAATCCAATTTTCAAGTTAGGAGTAGCAAACAAGTTGATGTTATGATGACCAACTTTGTAAGCTGCCTGACCTTTCGGGCAAATCTGGATATGGTCGTAACGATAAGCCACCGGCTGAACTTCAAATCCGAATACCAATCCTTTGGCAATACTGTACTCTATACCTGCTACACCTGCTACTTTCAGACCAAAAATCTGTCCCGCACGGGAATTCGGTGTATAGAGTTGAACTGATTCTTGATTAGATTCATCAAGATCCGCATCACCCGTATTATCTTCTGCTAAATCCGGATCGTCAATTGTTTCACCGGTATAAGGAGTAACCGTTTCGATACGTCCCATTTGCCATCCCAATAAACCTCCTACATAGAGGTTGATGCGTTCGTTTTTAGTATTAAAGTAATAGTTTGACCCGATTGCTACATTCCAAGCATTACTGATACGGCCCTCAGTATATTTTGTACCCATAATAGGCATTTCATCTACTTCATAATTGCCTTCAATGAAATCTTTCTTAGGTGTTGCATTGATATTCATACTGAACATCAAGTTAACATCCCAACGGTCAGTAAGGAAGTACTTACCCTGTATACCAATCAAGTTCACTAAATTATTACTGTTCAAACTCCCCAAATTAAGATACAAACCCGGATCTTCTGACATATTAGGATTAGAAGCGACATCACCCAATCCTGTATTCTGAGTAAATTCATTCTTAGCATCCCAGTATGTAGGCAACAGATAATTCATATCCTGATTAAACATCTGGCTGTTACCTATCACTGCAGAAACCTGCCATTGACCTTTCTTTGGAGCAAACGACGCATCACTGCTGCTGTACTGTTGCGCCATAACCGGCGCAACAGATGCTACAGACAGAAGTAATATGCATAGTTTTTTAATCATACATTTTAATTTAAAACGTTCATTTATTATTCGGCTATCAGCACTTATTCAGCCGGAGTTTCTGGAACATCAGGAGTGGTTGAACTACTTCCTCCTGTCATACCTTCTATCAAGATATCTTTCTTTTTATCAGCTTGCTCTACTAACTTAGTAAGAACATCTATTTCTGTTTCTTTAGCTTCTTGTTCAGCTTTCTTCAAAGAAATTTGCTGATCTAACAATGTTTCATATTCATACTTACCTTCATCAATTAAAGTATTAATATTCTTATAGCTGTCTCTTATACACATCTGACGCTGCCGACGATAAGGCTC
>USQO01000004.1 GCA_900556845.1 uncultured Bacteroides sp.
AGATAGGCTCCGGTCTCGTGGGCTCGGAGATGTGTATAAGAGACAGGTATTAATAGTATTATTAGAGATTAATTATTTTCTACTCCAAATTTATAGATGGTAACCTGATGATAGGTTTCTCCTGGCTTTAAGGTTGCCTGAGGGAAATGTCCTTTATTGGGGGTATCTGGGAAATGCTGAGCTTCGAAGCAAATAGCACTTCTAGCAGGGAAAGTAGCTCCGTGAGCTCCTGCAAAACCATTATGCCAGTTGGCTGTATACAATTGGATACCTGGTTCTGTTGTATATACTTCCATGCTTCTTCCACTTTTGGGTTCTACACATTTTGCAGCAAAACTCAGTGTTCCACTTTCGCACTTGTTCAATACATAGCAATGGTCATATCCGGCTCCTAATTTAAGTTGTTCGAAGTCGTCATTAATTCTTTCGCCAACGACATGTGGAGTACGGAAGTCCATTGGAGTTCCGTCTACTTTACAAATTTCACCAGTAGGAATGGATGTTTCATCCACTGGCGTATAGAAATCTGCATTAATGGTGACAATGTTATTTTCGACTGAAGCAGTAGGATTGGCTATTCCTGAAAGGCTGAAAAAGGCATGGTGTGTAAGATTACACAATGTTTTTTTATCAGTTACTGCTGTATAAGTGATGATAAATTCGTTTTGATTTGTCAGTGTGTAAGTAACGGTGACATCCAGATTTCCTGGAAATCCTTCTTCTCCGTCTACGGAAAGATAGTGTAAACGTGCACTTTGTTTGCTGGTTTGTTCGGTGTCCCAAACTTGTGCATGGAAGCCGTGCGGGCCACCGTGTAATGAATTAGGACCGTTATTGATAGTTAGTGAATATTCTTCATTGTCCAGCATGAATTTTCCTTTTGCAATGCGGTTGCCATATCTGCCAACCAGTGTACTAAGAAAAGGCTCATGGCTGTTGATAACATTTTCAATGCAGTCATGTCCTTGAACAACGTTACCCATATTGCCGTTTTTATCAGGCATCATGATAGCTAATAATGCTCCACCATAATTTGTAAATGCAACTTCGGCTCCGTTATCATTTTTAAGAATAAACAAGTCGGTTTGTTTTCCGTTAATTTCTCTTTGGAAATCAGAGCGTTTTAGCTCGCAGATATTTTCTTCGTTTGTAATTGTGTTATTCATGATATAAAATCTTTTTATTTGCAAGGTATAAATGTTATGCAAATAAAAAGATTTTATTCGGTTTTCACAAGCAAATCCTTGTAAAAGAAAATCATTTTGAATAAAAAGTGAGCAAGTCGGCAACTATAAAGCTGCTTCCTCCTATAAATATTAGGTCGTCTTTATCTGCTCTATCTTTTGCTGTTTCTAAGGCGGTTTGGACGTTATCATAATAACTTCCTCGTAGGTTGGCTGCGTGAGCTTTTTGAGCCATCTTTTCGGCAGGAAGCGCACGCTTTACACTTGCTTGTGTGAAATAATAGTAAGCATTCTTGGGTAGTAAAGACAATACTCCACTTATATCCTTGTCATTGACCATGCCTATTACGATATGTAAATGTTTGTAAGTCTCATGTTTTAATTGTTCTACGATGTAAGATATACCACCAACGTTATGCCCTGTATCGCAGATTACTTTTGGAGAAGTTTCTATGGTTTGCCAGCGTCCCATTAAGCCGGTAAGTTTGCAAACATTTGCGAATCCGTTTCTGATGTCTTGTTCGGTTATCGTATATCCGATTTGTTTTAATTGTCGGACAGCAGTGAGAATGGTGTTTGTATTTTTAATTTGATATAAGCCTCCCAGCTCACCTTTTAAGTCTGCATAGTCTTTAGTTTGATATATACGATATCCATCAGTGCTTGTTTTCCAGTCTTCTACAAGAGACTCGTCTTCTGCAAAAGTAATAGGAGTATGGGTTTCAGCGGCTTTATTCTTGAATACAGTCCGGGTTTCTGTTGAAGTTTCGCCAATAACAACTGGAATACCAGGTTTGATAATTCCGGCTTTTTCCTTTGCAATCTTTTCTAATGTGTTTCCCAGAAATTGTGTGTGGTCGAAACTTATGTTAGTTATAATACACATATCTGGCGTAATGATATTAGTACAATCCAGTCTACCGCCCAGTCCGACTTCAATAATAGCTACGTCTACATGTTGTTCAGCAAAGTATTTGAAAGCCATAGCCGTAGTCAGCTCAAAGAAAGACGGATGGAGTGGCTCAAAAAAAGAACGGTTTTCTTCGACAAATGAGGTGACATAGTCTTTAGGAATAGGGGTTCCATTTACTCGGATTCTTTCTCGGAAGTCAACCAGATGTGGAGACGTATATAATCCGGTTTTATAGCCAGCTGATTGTAAAATTGCAGCTAATGTATGTGAGCAAGATCCTTTTCCATTAGTTCCTGCTATGTGTATGGTTTTGAATTGTTTATGCGGATGTCCGAAATGTTTGTCTAATTCATAGGTGTTTTCTAACCCTTCTTTGTAAGCATCTTTACCTACATTTTGAAACAGGGGAGTACTCGTATAGAGGTAATGTAAAGTTTCTTCGTATGTCATTTTTATTGAGTTTATTTTAATGCAAATATCCGTAATTATTTTACAAGTTGTACTTTTTTCTATAGATTTGTGTTGATAAAAGAAGAAATACTTGATGAAGACAATTAAGACTGTTTTAATTGGAGCGGGTTATAGAGGGATGCGTTTATACCATCTTATGCAGGCTATACCTCAATTTAATGTTGTAGCTGTATTCGACCCATGTTGTACTCCTGAAATAGATCCTACAGTAGCTTGTTATGGACAGGATGCTTCTGCTTATTTGACAATGCTGGATGAATGTAAACCTCAGTTGGTAGTTATTGCTTCACCCTGGCAGTTTCATATCGAGCAGACTTGTCAGTGTCTGCAGCGGGGATGTCATGTAGCTTTGGAAATTAAAGGTGGCTTCTCTTTGGGCGAATATCAGCAGGCTATTGAAATAGCTCATCAAAAAAACTTACATTTATTTCCATTAGAGAATACTGTTTTCATGCGTGAGAACATGGCATTGTATAATATGGTCAAGGAAGGCGTTTTAGGAGAGCTTGTGGCCATGCGTGGTGGATATCGACATGATTTGCGTGATATGTTGATTGATGAAGCCGGAAACTGGGGAAACACCAAAAAGCCAGAGGGAATTTGGAGAAGTAAATTTTATCAGCATGAAAATGGGGATTTGTATCCCACTCATGGATTAGCTCCCTTGTGTTTGGCTGCTGGTATTAATAGAGATGATTATATGGTCGAATTGATGTCTTTCTCATCGCGTGCTTGTGGACTGAAGCATTTTATCCGTGGAAAAGGAGGAGATGATTCAGTTAATGTTGCTATGGGGGATATTGTTGTGACACAGTTGAAATCGGCTAAAGGGATACTTTTTACACTGACGCACGATACTACCTTACCTCGTCCTAAAAGTCTGGATTTTGAGATTCAGGGGACTAAAGGTATTTGGAGAGGAGAATTCCGTAAAATCTATATTGAAGGGTTAAGTCCTTACGAAGAATGGGAAGACGATTTCAGTTATATTCAACGTTTTGAACATGATTTCTGGAAAAGATGGGGTAAACTTGCCTTGAAACATGATACACATCATAACGGTATGGATTATATCATGCTTCGAGCTTTGGTTGCAAACTTGCTTGATGAGGCTGTATATCCAATTCTTCCAGAAGATTTGGCTTTGTGGACTTCTGTCACTCCCTATTCTAAATTATCCATTTCACAAGGACGGGTAGTTAAGATGAGAGAGTGAAGAACATTTATTTTACCACCAATAACCATATGCTGGTCCTTTTCTGCCTTCTACACCTACACTGATAGAGGCACTTTCATTTAGTTTGAAGTTAATCATTCCGCCAATACGGTCGCTGTTAAAATATGCAGGTGCAGGGTACATAATCCCTTTTTTAGGAGTAAGCGATTTGTTTCCATATGCATAAATGCTGATTCGGTCTGTCAGCCGATATGCTGCCACACCCGAAATACCTACTTCCTTATAACTAAGAAATCCCCAGTCCATGTTGTGGGCATAGATACCTCCGGCAATACTTAAGCGGTTGTTTACAGGTACTGCATACATAAAAGCTGCATCCTGGCCAAATCCGACTCCTGAAGGCATCCACTTTCCAAATCCTACGCTTAAACTCATACCTAAGGATGCATTAAATCCTTTATGAAGCTCCCAGGTCGAATATCCATAATCGAATGGAGAGAGGCCATACATGCTGAAAGGAGCAGCTGAGTAGGTAGGTGTAACAGGGAATGGTGCAATAAGCTTCATATCTGTGGAATCTGCTTTTTCGGCAGGAAGAATTGACAAGCTGTCCTCTTGAAGGGAGTTAATTTGGGCTTTTGCTATCGTAGGAATTAATAAGCATATCAATAAAGTGGCTTGAATTATTTTTTTTATAGTATCCATAGGCATAACTTTTGTATCAAAGTTATGGATTTTCTTTTTATTTAATGAAGTAAATCTTCTTATTTTAGGATTGTTTTATGATTGTAAACGCTTGAATACTATGGATATAAAAAAGGTGAGCCATATGGTTCACCTTTTTGATTGTATCAGTCAAACATGTTTCTGAATTTTTTGAAAATCTTTTCTTTCAAACTCATGTTCGGTTTGAAGTTTTCAGATTCCTTCCATTTTTCCATGTCTTGTTTTTCTTCTTTGCTCAATGTTTCTGGAATATAGACACTTACATTGACCAGCAAATCTCCTGTACCTGTAGAATAACCATAACTGTTAATGTTAGGCAATCCTTTTCCTCTTAGGCGCAACACTTTTCCCGGTTGCGTACCTGGTTCAATTTTAATCTTAGCTTTGCCGTCGATTGTCGGGATTTCAACTGTACCTCCCAATGTAGCTGCAGGAATGCTCAAAAGTAAGTTGTATATCAAATCACTTTCATCGCGAATCAGTTCCGGATGCTTTTCCTCCTCAATTTGTACGAGCAAATCACCGGCAACACCATTACGTTTTCCAGCATTACCTTTGCCGTTAACAGTCAATTGCATACCTTCTGCAACACCTGCAGGGATTTTTACAGTTACGACTTCTTCACCGTAGACGATACCTTCGCCACCACATTCCTTACACTTATTCTTGATAATCTTTCCTTCACCGTTACACTGAGGGCAAACAGTTTGGGTTTGCATCATTCCAAAAATACTTTGCTGAGTGCGGGTTACACTTCCGGTTCCATGACAAGTCGGACATGTTTCTGTGCCTCCGTTACCTTCAGCACCAGAGCCATGGCAGTGTGAACATGGAACGTATTTTTTCAGTTTGAATTTCTTTTCAACGCCGGTTGAAATATCTTTCAGGCTTAATTTAACTTTAACACGCAAGTCGGAACCGCGGAACTTACGCTGGCGTGGCTGACCACCGCCAAAGCCTCCAAATCCACTGTGGCCTCCGAAAATATCTCCAAACATAGAGAAGATATCATCCATAGACATACCCTGTCCGCTGAATCCGCCAAAACCGCCTGCTCCTGCAGCTCCATCTACACCGGCATGTCCAAACTGGTCGTAGCGAGCACGTTTGTCAGGGTTACTCAGTACTTCGTAAGCTTCTGCTGCTTCTTTAAACTTTTCTTCAGCTTCTTTATCACCAGGGTTTTTGTCCGGGTGATATTGAATTGCTTTTTTTCGGTATGCCTTTTTTATTTCATCGGCTGAGGCACTTTTGTCAACTCCCAGCACTTCATAATAATCTCTCTTTGCCATATTCCTTACGCTTAATCACTGTGCAACCACTACTTTTGCATGTCTGATTACTTTGTCATTCAGTTTATATCCTGTTTGTACACAGTCCAAAACTTTACCTTTTTGAGTTTCTTCGGGGGCTGGTACCAATGCAATTGCTTCATGGAAATCAGTGTCAAAAGACTCACCTACAGGTTCCATTTTTTGCAAACCTTCCTGCGACAGAGTTTTAAGGAATTTCTGGTGTATTAAGTCTATTCCGTCGTACATAGCCTGAATATCATCCAACTTTTTCATATTGGCCAAAGCACGTTCCAAATCATCCAATATAGGAAGAATAGCAGAGATAGCTTTCTCTCCGCCATTTTTAATAAGTTCTGCTTTTTCTTTCAAGGTACGTTTACGGTAGTTGTCAAACTCAGCTGATAGACGCAGGTATTTATCTTTCTGGTCTTCTATTGTTTGCTGGGCTTCTTCAAGCTGCTTTTGCAATTTATCTTCTTCACTAAGCTCTTTTTCTTCTTGAGTAGCCTGCTCTTCTGAAGTTTGTTCTGCTGTTTTGTTTTCAGCAGTTTCTTCTGCCTGCTGGTCCTTCAAAATTTCTTCCTCTTGTAGATTTTGGTTTTCTGTTGTATTCATATGGTTATTTTTTTTATTCTAAAATGAAAATAAAGATGCTTTCTGATGAAGCTAATTATATTACAGCAAATAGTGTGCCTTTATACCTTATTTTGTAGAAAATAATAAGTAAAAGGGGAAAAAGTGACACTATGGCAGACTTTTACGGACGTTTTCCGTAAAGTTTGTCAATTAAGTCATTTCTGCCTATTTTGCGCAGCTCATTAATAATGTTCTTCCGTTCCTCAGGCTTATACCAGAAAAAGAACATTCGTTGAGCCAACTTCTGCTTAGGCGTTTTTGCAGAATATACCGGTTCTAATGTATAAGGATGATAACCAGTATACCAAGCTTCGGTCGCTACTGTCATGGGAGTAGGAGTGAAGTCCTGAACCTGCTCCAGATGAAAATCCAGTTTTTTTGTAATAACTGCCAACTCTGCCATATCTCCTTCCGTACAACCCGGGTGGCTGCTTATAAAGTAAGGGATGATTTGCTGTCTCATATTATGCGCCTTGTTCAGTTGGTCAAATATCTTTTTGAATTGATAGAACTGCTCAAAAGGAGGTTTACGCATCATATATAAAACATGGTCGCTAGTATGTTCCGGTGCTACCTTTAGTCTGCCACTCACATGCTTTAATATCAGTTCCTTAGTATATTCTTCCGTACTTTTGTTAATAGCAGGGTCCTTACTTTTATGCAACAGTAAGTCATACCTTACACCACTGCCGATAAAACTCTTTTTTATACCCGGCAATGCATCAACAGCATGATAGATATCCAGTAAAGGCCGGTGATCGGTATTTAAGTTCGGACAAACTTTAGGATGGATACAAGACGGGCGTTTGCATTTGCTGCATAATTTTGTATCATTTCCTTTCATCATATACATATTGGCCGATGGACCTCCCAAATCGCTGAGGTATCCTTTGAAATCAGGCATTTCTGTTATGGCCTTTACTTCCTTCAGGATACTTTCTTTACTGCGGCTCACAATGAATTTTCCCTGGTGTGCCGAAATGGTACAAAACGCACATCCGCCAAAACAGCCCCGATGAAGGTTGACGGAGAATTTAATCATATCGAATGCAGGGATACGCTTATTCTTATATTTAGGATGTGGCAGTCGTGTATACGGTAAATCAAACGACATATCCAGTTCACCCTGAGTCATGGGTGGGAAAGGAGGATTGACAACGACTGTTTGTTTGCCTACATCCTGTAAAATTCTGGCAGCTTGATATTTATTCGATTCTTCTTCAATATGCCTGAAGTTTTCTGCCTGTTTTTTCTTGTCTTTCAGGCAAGTTTCATGCGAATGTAACCAAAGGTCATCTTCATTTGACTTGAAAGAATCTTTTATTGTCATGTAGGCAGTCTGTGGTACATCCAGTGGTATTTCTGGCTTTTCAGACAACTTTTTACACAGTTCTGTAATAGGTTTTTCTCCCATGCCATAAATCAGTAAGTCGGCTCCCGATTCAACCAAAATAGATGGTTTTACCTTATCTGCCCAATAGTCATAATGTGTCAGGCGGCGAAGAGAAGCCTCTATACCCCCTAGAATAATAGGCACATCCGGATACAATTCTTTCAATATACGTGTATAGACAATGCTGGGATACTCCGGACGCATGTCATGTCGTCCGTCCGGAGTATAAGCATCTTCGCTTCGCAAACGTTTGTTTGCAGTATACTTATTTACCATGCTGTCCATACATCCGGCAGAAACGCCGAAAAACAAACGTGGTTTGCCCAATTTCTTAAAATCTCTAAGGTCATCCCGCCAGTTAGGCTGGGGGATAATGGCTACTTTCAGTCCTTGAGATTCTAGCAATCTGCCGATTACAGCTGCCCCAAATGAAGGATGGTCCACATAAGCATCGCCACTGAATAAGATGACATCCAGTTCATCCCATCCTCTCATCTCTACTTCCTTTTTGGTCGTAGGCAGCCAGTCTGTTAATTTAAATTCTTTCAAATAGCATTGGTTTTATACCCGAAACCGGTTATTTCAAAGAATTGTTTTCCCTGTTTCAGGCTTGGTTTTCTATATCTTTTTCCTTATTCTCCTGTTCTTGTTCCCAGTCAACATACAATAAAATTAACTGGTGAAGTCCGAACGCTTTCATATTGTTATGGTAGATTACATCAATGCAAAGATCCAGTAACTCTTTGTTGTTTCCGTCTTGCGATGTAATCAATGATCTGATGTTTAGTTTTAGTTTATCCAACACAGCCTCGTCAATGATACCATTGCTGTCTATCAAGTGTTGAAACAGAGCATATTTACGGATTGTTTGAAGGTTTTCTTCCGAAATTTCCATACTGCGTGTGCCCGAAGCATTTGTTTGTATTGTGTACATAGTCTTTATTGTTTATAGGTTTACTATAAGCAAAGTTAGACGTTTTTCCGGAATAACCTCTTTTTCGTATCATTATTTTTCAAAGAAGTCAAGAGCTGCTTTCATTATCCGGCTCCGTTGATGTTCACTTTCCACACACTCCAAGGGAAATCCCATAACAAATGTTTTATATTTTCCGCTGTATGCGATGCCTGCACTTGTGTTTCCATTTTGATATGCAAAGACTGAATAAGCCGGAGCGGCCGGTACCAGACAATCCGGATTCGGAATTGCATAGACTTGTTCGTTCATTCTCCCTGGCAATGTCATTTGCTGGTTTAACCCGTAGACCTTGTTCTTTTCTGCAATAGGAATGCTTCCTCCATAACTGTATTTCAGAATGTCGGATGTAAATTGCAATGCGGCCGGACTGTTCATGCTTCTGCCGATATAAGCGCCGCTGATGAATAAATTGCCGTTGCGCTGACAGTAACCGGCTAGTAATCTCTGCATTACAGGTGACATTCCTTTCAGTTCAGCACCGTATATCAAGTCTACAACGGGGTAGTCAGATAAGTTGACTGTTCTTTTTTCAACAGCTTCATCGCTGCAGGATACGAAAGAATAATTGCCAGCCATTTGTATTGCTTTCCCATGGATAAACGGATAATCAAACGTATTGCCGGCAATCAGCATACCTTCCAGCTCGTTACCGCTGTATCCCCATCCATCTTCCGTTTCAATTCCGGCACCCGAACGTGCAAATCCCTGCTGATACCCGCAATATACTGGTGTCTTGATGTAAGAAACACCTGGGTCATTGGCTAAATCAAATCCTCCGAATTCGGTATCGCAGATACTTGCTGGAGCACTCAGACGGTCGAAAGCGTTGACTATAAGTACGGTTCCTTTGCTGCGCTTGGCTTTGTAAGCAGAGAGTGTCTCTGAAGGGAAACTTTCGCCTCCTTTGTTGACTGCGGTAACCTTAAAGCTGTATACGATGCCTGTTTCAGCTTCGAATGTATACTCGGTATCTTTAACATATACTCCATTGTCGAATCCGCCTCTTCCAATGCGGGTATACACAATGTACCCGTCTGGCTTGGCACTTGGCTCTGTGCGGTCGGCTACTGGTTCCCAACTCAGGTGGAAGCTATTTTTCTTTTCCCCGAGTTGAATGGCAAAGTGGCTGACCGGAAGCGGTTGTACCACATAATCCTTGTTGTGTAAAGTTGCATTATACTTCAAGATAGATTTATAGATAGACCTGCCTGTCTGAAACTGAAAGTTAGGATCCAGTCCCAGTCGCATATCGCCGAAATTCTGGTGAGCCAGCAGTTCGAGGATAGCAGAAGGAACAGACGGCAGTCGGGTTTCGCTGTAATTGCGATTCCACATACTTCTGCGTTTCCAAGTAACATTGCAGGCCATGCTTAAGTCCTTTTGCAACCCTGTAAGTATCAGGTCTGTCAAGTCACGCGATGCATAACGTGACATGCCGGCATTCAATTTACCGTTGTTGAAGTCCGTTGTATAGATGCCCAGTGAGCCTACCAGTTCGTCTTCTTTAGAAAAACCAGCATCACTGTGTATACCCAGTGTCATTTCCATTGGGACATTCAGCCCCTTTTCATTGGGATTGTATACAGAGCCTCCATTCAGGTAGTTTACCATAAGCGACCGCGCATTGATGTCGTCATTATAGTCGTTTTGTCCCAGACTTTTGCTATATACCTCATAAGGCATACCCGCCCATTGTCCCCAGTAGCGTGCTCCTTCCAGAAAGCGCGGCATTCCGCTGGTTGTTCCGCCTCTTGTAATATTACCCATTCCGCCACCAAAACGCACTGCATCAGCTGTTACCACACCATTTTCAGAGCTTTCGTTACTTAGGGCAACCATTCCGTAATCGTTCACCCCTTTGTCGAATTCAAACGAACCCAGATAAACCCATGTGCCTTCTCCCATCTTCTGGTTGACACTGAATTCGGTAACTCCTCCTTTGTGGAAAACCAGATACTTAGCATCACTGACACTGTTGGGAAGCGTAACATAACTTACATATACAGCATACTTGCCTGTTTCCGGAATATCCGGAATCCATTGTGCAAAAGCCTTGTCTTTTTTACGGATAGTAGAAATATATCGGGCAGTTCCATCCTTAAAAGGATTGTGTCCGTCAGGGTAAGTCGCATATCGTTGGGCAAATCCCTTATCCTTTATTTCCTGCCATTGATTTTTACGGTAATTTTCTTCCAGGTAAATGCTTTTGCCGCCTCGGCTGTTATTGTCTACAATTACCTCATTGCGCTGCCAGTCACGTTCGCGTGGAGTAAATACCACAGCTCCGGCATTTTCCAGCATCGGAATCAGGTAAGGGACAACAATCGACTGGGTAAACAAATCTTCCGTTGTACAGAATAGCCGTGGACGTTGCCAAATCCATTCGTTCTTTTTGTTGCTGAAGTAACGACCATGGCTTTGCCAAACGGCTAAATGCCGGTTTTCCAACCCTTTGGATATTTCATAAGGGCGTGACAAATTACTGACCCATGGCTTTCCTTTATAGTCAACATGTGGGTGCCAGGTTCTGGAACGGTCGGGAGACCCTTTCTGAATGGCTACCGGTATCAGTTCCTCAATGGCTTTTCCATCGGTTATGATAGAGATTTTGTAATAATTCGTTGGGCCCGGAAGAATCTGTTTAACAGAACGGTAAATTGCAGCAACGTTCTCTTCTGTAAAAGGCTGGTATCCAAAGTTCTTGTTGGCATAGATAGTCAGCTGTTTTTTCTGATGGTCTATCTCAGTTCTTTCCAGTTTGCAGTTCCCTATTGTTGCGTTGACAGTTGTATAGTTCGAGAAGAATGCTTGAAGCCGTTCATCAATGGTAGCTTCCATGGTTTGTGCCCCGACATTATATCCCATGCACAGGCACAGCAACATTATGAAAAATGTTCTCATTTCCTTATTAAGTTGAAGTATTTTGCAAAGATACGAAAAGAAAACGGGCGAAACACATTTTTCTTTGTGTTTTCGCCCGTTTTCAGTTATGCAGTTTGGATTAAACCTCTTCCAGATTTCCCAAGCAGAATTTTTCAGGATGCTTACCGGTGAAATCTTTAAAATAAAGTTTTATTTCTCTCATATCTTTATTTATGTCACCACTTGGCATAATCACCTTCGTTGCCTTGATGCATTTCTCTTTATAGTCTATTCCTATCAGGACAATAGGAATGTTGGCACCTTGGGCAATGTAGTAAAATCCTTTCTTCCAGTTGGGGTTGGCCGAACGTGTTCCTTCCGGTGTGATAGCCAGATGGAACTTTTTGCTATTCTTTGCCTTGGCTATCATCTGGTCTACCAGTGATGTCCTTTTGCTTCGGTACACGGGAATACCTCCCATCCATCTGAACAGAATTCCCAATGGAAAGAAAAACCATTCTTTTTTCATCATAAAACCGGAATCTCTTCCTACGGCAGCAATAAAGAGCTTACCAATAAAAAGATCCCAGTTAGTGGTGTGTGGTGCAGCACAGATGATGCACTTGTCGTAATCCGGAACCGTTACTTCTGCTTTCCATCCCAGCAGCGTGTGGTAGATGAATTTACAAATTGCTTGTTTCATCACACTTTTAGCCGTTCACGCTTTCCAGTTCCTGAAACAGTTCTGTAACTCCCTTGTTGAAGTCTTCACGAAGTTTTTTGTAAAATCCCTTCGTATTTCCCGGTTCGGTGTGACTGATACGGCTCACAATATCTTTCTGCAAATTTACGGCTTTTAATAAAATAGGTTTAAGAGCTTCTCTTTTTGCTTCATCAGCCATTGCACCTTCATAAATACACATGCCAATCAGAAGATTGGAAATATAGTTTACGCTTTTTTTCAAATTTCTTCTACTTGCCATAAAACAAATTCTTTTTGGTTAATAAATCAATTCGTGGTAAAGATAACATTTTTATTTGGATACGTTTTTATTTTTCCAAAAAAAACACGAAATTTGCAGAAGTTAAGAGAATATTTACTCCTTAAATAAAAGTATTAATATGACAAAAAGTGCATTACAAATTGCCAGAGCTGCTTATCAGCCAAAGCTTCCTAAAGCATTGCTGGGCGCTGTAAAAGTAAAAGAAGGTGAACCTACTCAGTCTGTAGCTGACCAGGAAGCAATTAAGAAATTGTTCCCGAACACTTATGGCATGCCGCTGATTCAGTTTGAAGAAGGTGGTGAAGCTGTAAATTTCCCTGCTATCAATGTAGGTGTGATTTTGTCAGGTGGACAGGCTCCTGGTGGTCACAACGTAATTTCTGGTTTGTTCGATGGTATTAAAAAACTGAACAAAGACAGCAAACTGTATGGTTTTATTCTAGGCCCTGGTGGTTTGGTTGACCATAACTATAAAGAACTTACTGCTGACATTATCGATGAATACCGTAATACTGGTGGTTTCGATATCATCGGTTCTGGCCGTACTAAACTGGAAAAAGAAGAACAGTTCGAAAAAGGTCTGGAAATCATCCGTGAACTGGGTATCAAAGCTTTGGTTATCATCGGTGGTGACGACTCTAATACAAATGCATGTGTATTGGCTGAATACTATGCTGCTAAGAACTATGGTGTTCAGGTAATCGGTTGTCCTAAGACTATCGACGGTGACTTGAAGAACGCAATGATTGAAACTTCTTTCGGTTTCGATACAGCTTGTAAAACTTATGCAGAAGTTATCGGTAACATCCAGCGTGACTGTAATTCAGCTCGTAAATACTGGCACTTCATCAAATTGATGGGTCGTTCAGCTTCTCACATCGCTTTGGAATGTGCATTGCAGGTTCAGCCTAATATCTGTATCGTTTCTGAAGAAGTTGAAGCTAAAGACATGTCTTTGGATGATGTAGTAACATACATCGCTCAGGTTGTAGCAGACCGTGCTGCTGCCGGCAACAACTTCGGTACAGTTTTGATTCCTGAAGGTTTGATCGAGTTCATTCCTGCTATGAAACGTCTGATTGCTGAATTGAACGACTTCTTGGCTGCTAACGGTGAAGAATTCAACAGCATCGACCGTGCTAACCAGCGTGAATATATCATCAACCACTTGTCTGCTGAAAATGCTGCTATCTACGCTTCACTTCCAGAAGGTGTTGCTCGTCAGCTTTCTTTGGATCGTGACCCACACGGAAACGTACAGGTTTCTTTGATCGAAACAGAAAAATTGCTGTCTGAAATGGTAGCTACCAAGTTGGCTGAATGGAAGAAAGAAGGCAAATATGTTGGTAAATTTGCTCCTCAGCACCACTTCTTCGGTTACGAAGGACGTTGCGCTGCTCCTTCTAACTTTGATGCAGACTATTGCTATTCTTTGGGTTACACAGCTTCTGTACTGATTGCTAACGGTAAGACTGGTTATATGTCTTCTGTACGCAACACTACAGCTCCTGCTGCTGAATGGATTGCAGGTGGTGTACCTATTACTATGATGATGAATATGGAACGTCGTCACGGTGAAATGAAACCGGTTATCCAGAAAGCTCTGGTTAAATTGGATGGTGCTCCTTTCAAAGCATTCGCTGCTCAGCGTGAAACTTGGGCTAAGGAAACTGCATACGTTTACCCAGGTCCTATCCAGTACTTTGGTCCTACTGAAGTTTGCGATGAACCAACTAAGACTTTGCAGTTGGAACAAGCTAAATAATTGTTACTGAATCTGATGTAACATTTTCTAAACACTACAGATGGACCTTTTGCAGGCATCTGTAGTGTTCTTTTTATAGGAACTTCATATTGCTGTCTGTTTTTAAATTATTGTGTATGACGAAACAACCGCCCATAATGGGGGTGGATAAACCTGAAAAACGCCGTGTCAGAAAAACTGGTGGCACGAAGCGTACTGCTGGCTCTTCCCGTTCTTCTGGCAAGAGTGCCCGTTCATCTGTTTCTGCCAAAAGAGGAGGCAAAAAATCGAAGAACAAGAAAAAGTGGAATATGCCTGTATGGTGTTATTACATCCTTATGGGAGTTACGACGGTTATCTTTATGGGTTGCTTTTATTATTTCTTCATTAAGCCTTATTCTTATCGTTGGAAACCTTGCTATGGTGCCAAAGCATACGGAGTATGTATGCCTTTAGATTACGAAGTGCATGGCATAGATATCTCTCATCATCAGGGAAAAATCAATTGGGGATTACTCAAGAAGACCAACGATACACGCTTTCCTATACGCTTCGTATTTATGAAAGCTTCAGAAGGTGGAGATTTCCCCGACAAGGCTTTTGCGGTAAATTTTGAAGAGTCTCGCCGTAATGGCTTTATTCGTGGTGCCTATCATTTTTACAATCCTAAGACGGACCCGGTGAAACAAGCTGACTTTTTTATACGCACAGTTCAGTTGACAGCAGGTGACTTGCCTCCAGTCTTGGATATAGAAGTGCGTGGCGATAATGAAGGGAAATTGCGTCGTGACCTGAAAATATGGCTTGATAAAGTAGAAAACCATTATGGAGTGAAGCCTATTCTATATACATCTTATAAGTTCAAGACCCGTTATCTGAACGATTCTGTTTTCAATTCGTATCCCTATTGGATTGCACATTATTATGTAGATTCTGTACAGTATAAAGGGCAATGGACTTTTTGGCAGCATACCGATGTAGGTACACTTCCCGGAATCAAGGAACAGGCTGATTTGAATGTATTCAACGGCTCGTTTGAGGATTTGAAAGAGATGCTCATTGCTGCTCCCGATTCGGTTGCAGCCGACAGTAATAAGGTTATTAAAAAGAACAAAAGACAAAAAGTATGAATTTAGTTTTGAATATTATCTGGATAATTTGTGGCGGATTTATCATTTGTCTGGAATACATCCTTTCCAGTTTATTGTTAATGTGTACCATTGTGGGTATACCTTTCGGCATACAGACTTTTAAGTTGGGAATACTTTCTTTATGTCCGTTCGGTTGTGAAGTACGTAATACACCTACTGCCGGCGGCTGTCTGGGTACCCTGATGAATGTTCTGTGGATATTCCTTGGTGGAATCTGGATTTGTATTTCTCATCTATTATTGGGGTTGCTGTTTTGTATCACCATCATCGGGATACCCTTTGGCCGTCAGCATTTCAAGTTGGCTACATTGGCTTTAACTCCCTTTGGCAAGGAAGTCGTTTCTTGATTTCTTATTTCAGGATATGTTCGGCTATCAGTTTCTGAAGCTCTTCCATATCAGTTCCAGGGCCGAAATTTATTTCAATCGGCTCGCTCATGCCACGTACCCATAATTTCATTTCCGCATCTTCGTCGAATGTACCGGCAGTTTCCACAGAAAAACAGGCAACCGACTGGTAAGGGATAGACAGAAACTCTTTTTTCTTTCCAGTCACACCTTGCGTGTTTTGGATAATGAGGCGCTTGTTTGTGAAAATCCATTTGTCGCGGATGTGTGAGAATGCGCGTTCTATTACTTCATCTTTGCATAAAATAGGGGCATAGGATTTATTTATTTCCCGGATGTCTGTTTCCGATGCATTGCCCATAATCATATTAAAAAGTCCCATAGCAATATAAATTTAAGAGACCTCGGTAAAGGTCTTGTGTTTATCAGTTGCAAGATACGAATTATTTCTTTTCAGGAAAACTAATTCTGAAACGAGTTAATCCGTCTGAATAGGTGCGGAGTGAAAAAATACAACCGTGGTTGCTCAACACCTCGCGGATGAAAAGCAGGCCGATACCTTGCCCGTTGGGTTTAGTCGAAAAGAACGGACTAAACAGTTTGGCCTCCGTTTCGCGGCTGATTCCCGGTCCATTGTCTGCTATTTCCAGCATCACCGGCGAGTTGGTGGTGCGGATAGTGATATTTCCTTTGCTGCCGATACTTTCGGCTGCATTTTTAAGAATGTTCACCAGCACCTGCTCAAAGAGTACCGTGTCAATCATTACTTCTGGATTTTCCATGCATAATTCATTTTGGAGCGTAATTTCTCGTTCCCGGCAAATTGTTTCCATAAACATCTGGCAGGCCACTACCCGGTCATTCAGTCTTACGGCTTCCGGATGCGGTTCGGGTATCTTTACTACATTGGCAAAGTTGGTGATAAACTGACTCATGCCGTAGCAGCGGTCCGAGCACACCTTCATTACTTCGCGCAGGTCCTCGCTTCCGTCTACATCCTCCAATGCCTCGGTTACACTGTCCAGCGTAGAAGTGATTCCGGCAGTCGTATTGTTTACCTCATGGGCTATCATGCGGATAACCTTCTCGTAAGCTTTCTTTTCAGCTTTGACCACTTCTGTTGTCAGACTTTCTATTAGTATAAAAGGATGCGCAAATCCCCGGTCGATGAACGACAGGCGCGAGCACCGATATATCTGCGAGTCACTCAGCCGGATGGTCTGGGTACTGTCCTTGTCCAGTCGGTTGATTTCTTCGGCCAGCGGAGTTGTAAGAACCTTCAGTGGTTTTCCCGTAATTTCATGCTTATTGGAGAATCCCAGAAAATGTACGGCTGCATCATTCAGCATAGATACCTCATTGTCGAAGGTCAGAATAATCACTCCCATGGGCGAAACGCTGATAAGCAAATCCAGAAAATGATTCTGCTCGCGCAGCCGCAGGCGTTCATTCTTTAGCTGGTCCATCATGCGGTTGAACATTTTTACAATACGGTCGGCCTCTGCCTGTCCTACAGGCGAAAGCCGGCTGCTGAAGTCCTGTTCGCGAAGCAGGTCCATACCGTTGGCTATGCTCTTCAAAGGATTTACAACTTTCCTATAAAAGTAGACCAGTAGAATCAGGCTTAGAAAAACCAGGGCTTGCCCCGCCTGAAATGCGACATTATTTTCTTGTTTCAGTGTTGCGACGAGCAGAATTCCCCATAAGAGCAACAGCATAAAAGCCAGCACAAAGAACAGGTATTTGATTTTCATAACCCAATGCAGTATTACTTAATCATTAACGTTGATTCCATATTTTTCCAGACGTCTGTACAATGCAGCTCTACTGATGCCTAATGCGTGGGCAACTTGTGAAAGATTATTGTCATATTTTTCCAGTGTCTGGATAATGGTCTGCTTTTCAAGTTCCTCCAGTGTCAGTCCCTGCGTATTGCTAATTGTGGCAGTCTCGGTTTGCGAGGGGTGATATTGCGACTTGAAATCGGCTGCCGTAAGCAGGTCTTTACCGCAGACCAGTACCGTTCTCTCTACCAGATTCTTCAGCTCACGGATATTTCCCGGATAAGGCAAGCGGCTCAGATACTCCAGTGCATCGTCAGATACACGAGTCTCCGGTAGTTTGTTGTTCCGGCAGCAGCATTCCGTAAAATGGCGCACCAGCAAGGGAATATCTTCCCTGCGTTCGCGCAAGGCCGGCAAGTGGACAGTAATCAGATTGATTCGATAGAACAAATCCTCACGGAACGTATGTTCGCGAACCATTTCTTCCAGATTAGCATTGGTGGCACAGACCACACGTACGTCCACTTTTCGCGGACGGCTTTCTCCCAAAGGCTCAAACGTCTGCTCCTGCAGTACCCGCAGCAGTTTCACTTGGCACGACAAATCCAGCTCCCCGATTTCATCCAGAAAGATTGTCCCCTTATCTGCCAGCTCAAAGCGCCCCTTACGGTCGGATACGGCATCGGTAAAGGCTCCTTTTTTATGGCCGAACATCTCACTTTCGAACAGCGATTGCGATATACCCCCCAGATTGACTTTCACAAAAGGCTGCTGGCGGCGGGTACTGTTCAAATGTACCGCTTCGGCAATCAGTTCTTTGCCTGTTCCGCTTTCTCCCGTAATCAAGACAGAAGCCCCCGTGTGAGCTACCCGCTGGATGGTAGCCAGTACATCCATAAGCGCCTTGCTGCGTCCGATGATGTGGCTGCGGTTAAAATCATTGTCGGTTGCATCCGGATTGGGCTGGTCTTTTGCTGTCAGTTCCAGAGCCGTTTCAATACGCTGCATCAGCGCTGCATTGTTCCACGGTTTGGTAATAAAATCGAAAGCTCCGGCCTGCATTCCCTGTACCGCAAGCGGGATACTTCCCCATGCTGTCATCAGGATAACCGGCACATCCGGACAGAATATTTTTACTTGTTTCAGCAGCGTCAGTCCTTCCTCACCGTTTGTGGACAAACTGAAATTCATGTCCATCAGGATGAGTTGAGGCTGGTTGGCTCGCACTGCATCAATCGCCTCTTTAGGGCCGGCAACAGCCTGTACTTCGTATTTAGCTCGCTTCAGCATAAAGCTCAGCGAAGAACGTATTGCACTATCGTCGTCTATAATCAGTATCATAATGCTGCAAAAGTAAGAAATATTCTTTTTATAGTTTTATTGTCGGACAATTTTCTCGAAATCTGCATCTATTTCCATGTTGGCGGCAAAATCCCATAGCGTCAGGCTGCGTACCTGATAATAGTAATACCAGTAATAAAACAGTTCGTTGATATGCTTGCGTCGGGCTTCATCCTTTTGGTTTTGAGAGTCGTTCAAATCCAAGGTCGATATTTTTCCGATCATAAATGTTTCTACGTTGGTGTGATAACGCTTGCGAGCTATCTGGTCAGCATTCTCGGCCAGATGAAGCTGCTTCTGCTGGTTGTTGAACTGTTCCACCAGGATAAACAGATTTTGGTTGAAGTTCATGGTTTCCTGCCGTAATTTACTTTCGGTCACCTCCCGGTTACTTTGTGCCACTTTCACCTGTCCCCGGCGTTTACCCCAGTCCAGAATCGGAATTTTTATGCCTACTTCCACTACCTGATTATCTTTCAGTCTGCGGTAGGCACTGTCGAAACGTGTATCCGTTCCTGTAAAGCCCACCTGGGCGAAGAGAGTTATTTCGCGCAGATTGCCTTTGGCCTTTGCCACTTCATAGTCGGCTTCCAACTGACGGCGGCGGATATTGTGTGCAAAAGCATTATTGGCCAGTGCCTTGTCCAATACATCCTCGTAATTGAGCAGTACATCCGGTGCCGATTCGGGAACTACCGGGTTCAGTTCTTCGTTTTCGCTCAGTCCCAAAAACGAGCGTAATGTAAACATGCTGCTTTTTAAGGAACTTTCGTTCGATGTAAGGGTAGAACGAGCATCCAGCACATTCAGCTCCAGTTGCAGTACATCATTCTCACTGATTTGTCCCATGCGGCGTTTTGCCTTGGCCACCTCATACAGCTTTTCGGCATTTTCCAGATTCTGCTGCGCAATGAAAACATTTTCGCGGGCCAGCAGTAAGTTGAAGAAATGATTGATGGTTGTCATGGTCACTTCCTCAGTCGCACTTAAAAAGGCAGCTTTGGCTTCGGCATAACGTACCGGTTCAATGCGGCGGTTCCATTTGGTATTGTTTACGCCAAATATAGGCTGATTCAGTGTCAGAGCAACGGGGACCGACATGAAGCGGTTTCCGGTCACGCCATCCATCTGCCGGAGGAAATCCAGCGAGGTATTTAGGGAGAGTGTACCTCCCGTCAGCCAGATATTCTGGTCGATGGACAGCTGTCCGTTCATCTGCAAGTAATTATTGCGCACATAGGTATACGAGCCGTCGTTTTGCTGGTAGGCGTTATAGGCCTTGTTATACGAAGGCAGCGTAGCCGTAAAATTCACTTCAGGAAGTAATTCAGCCCGGAAGGTACGATATTCCCAATAAGCCGTT
Organism: uncultured Bacteroides sp.; assembly: GCA_900556845.1. Classification (GTDB taxonomy): domain Bacteria; phylum Bacteroidota; class Bacteroidia; order Bacteroidales; family Bacteroidaceae; genus Phocaeicola. Next base: position 20,368 of record USQO01000004.1, read on the forward strand.
TTCAGTTCGTTCAGTGCCACGGCTGCGTCTACACTTTGCAGGCGGGCCAGCGTAATGGCTTCTTCCAGGGTGATAGACCGTTGCTGCACCGGAGTTGTAGTGGGAACTCCGGCATGAGCAGCAACGATATGTAGAGAGAGAAAAGAGATCAGAATTAATTTACGCAGTTTCATAGTTTTTTCATTTAGTGAATTAGAATCATTCATCGTGCAAAGCTTCGGCTGGCTGTATTTTCATGGCACGACGGGCAGGGAACCAGATGCCAGCTACAATCATCGATGCCATAAGTAATATAGTCAGAATAAAGGCTGTAAGATAACGTCCGGTCTGAAATGGGAGCTGGGATACATCTACCAGTTCTGCCAGTCCGATATTGACCGTAATGCAGAAGGCAGGAATCATTATCAGCAACAATAAGAGAATGCCTTCTGTAATAAGGCGTATAAATATGTTTTTACGCGTACTTCCTATTGCTAGCCGTAAGGCAACTTCCTGGCGGCGGTGCTGGGTGCGGAACCAGAATGTACCAGTAACTCCTAGGAAAATATTGAGCAGCAGAAATCCCAAAATGCAGAGTTGTGTCCTTACTTCATTCATATCTTCCATTTCCATGGCTTCGCGGAGATCTGAAAAAGGCTGTACATCGAGTATATATACATTCCCTACCTGGTAGAGACGGTCTGCTTCATTCATCAGCGTTTCTGCAAAGTTTAAGTCCGCTTCCGGTTTAACACGGACACAAAGCTGTAAGTAGGCCGGATTTTCGAATTCTATCATTACTTTTCGGGGCAGATCGGTAGCGATAAAAGGGCCTCCCCAGTCTTCCGAAGTCTCGAAATGGCTCCAGCGCAACGGCTCTGCAATTGCAGCCACGTGCATCCGAAAATCGTTGTCCGGGATATTTATAGGTAAATCTTTTCCCAGCAGCGGAGTCGCTTCAGGCATGTCGAGTTGCTTGTATCCGGCAGTAAGATTGCGCGATAAAATCAGGGTATTGGGATTTAGCACATTGGCCAGTGAATCAGAGCTTGTTGTATAAGTAATTTTTCCGTCTGTATTTTGTATGGCTACACCTTTGATACGGAACATGCGTATAAAGTCGGGCTGTATCCAGCGCCGCATGGCATGCACGGGTATGGTATCCACGCAAACGGTGAAGCCGTTGCTTCCGTCGTAATAAGGAATACTGTTTTGTGAGATCGCTACGTTTTCTATTCCGGGACGGTGGCGAAGGCGTTCTGCTATTTCCAGGAAATCATCGATATCGTTTTCGGGAGTACTGTTCGCATCGTATAATGACGAATTGGGAGTCAGTCTGTTTACTGTAATCTTGTAACAATGTTCTGTGTCGAATCCCATCGGTGAAAAGTAGATACGAGCCGTTACACAACACCAGTCGACAATGTACCACAGTACGATGAAAACAACCAGCAACTCCAGTGCCAGAAAAATGTTGCTTCGCCATTCATTTCGTATTTGTCGGAATAATGTTTTCATATGTTTTCTTGTTTATCGGGTCAATATGTTTTTATTCTAGGACAGGCTTACTTATGTCCGGATATAGCCTGTACAATATTCATTTTCGAGGCACGCCAGGCTGGAATACCTGCACTGAGCAAATTCATCAGCAGACAGAATACAAAAGCTATCAAAAATATCCATGGATTCAGTAAGTTTCCGGCCGTCAGGCTGGTTTCACCGGTAAAATATGCATTGGTCGAATTGCCGAAAAGGAAATCGTTCAATACAAAAGTCAGGATATAACTTAACAGTAAACCTATTCCTCCAGCAATGCACGTGAGCAGGAGGTTTTCTAAAAAGACTTGTCGCATCAGCTCATTGCCGGAAGCTCCGAAAGCTTTGCGTACACCGATTTCTGCCATCCTGCGTTGCATACGTGTAAGTGTCATACTATTCAGGTTGATGGCCGGAACGATAAGCAGGATAAGTATTATAATTGTATAGCGTAGGATAACCTGTTGTGTATCCGGTTCTTCATACCATTTGCGGTAAAGATGGGTAAATTGTGTATCGGGTTGTCCACGGTAGAAAACTTCTACACCATTCTGTGCTTCATTGTATTTGTTGCGTAAGCGTTCGCATTCTTCCCGTATGGCAGGAAAGTCATTACTGCTGTAGGCTAGAATGACAGCGCGCATGGGTCCCATCAAGTTATATCCCCAACTTTCGGATTCTGCACTTCCCGCTGTATAAGGTATCCATACTTGTGCATAAGCGTCTGTTGCCAGCATCGATACATCGGCTACTACGCCACAAATCTGGAAGTCGGCATGATTGAGTTCTATGTGTTGTCCGGCTACGTTTGTTTTACCAAACAGACGGCGCGCTACAGATGCAGTTACGACTACTTTAGGAAGCCCGCTGTTGAAATCACTTTCAGTAAAAGGTTTGCCATCTAGAAATCTGAAAATGAACACTTTCCAGAATGCTTCATCGGTTTGTATCATGTCGACTGTTGATTTGTTGCCGGCAGGAAGTGAAGCACGTACTTTGCTGATATTCGAAATGAGGGTAACCGCTTCTGCACTTGTCAGCGGTTTGAAACATTCACGTCCGGTTTGTACAGACATACTCGAATTGGCTGAGTTGCCACTTGCGTCTCCTTTTGCCCGCATGGACATATTGGGAACATACAGTGAGCGGCTGCGGTTTACTTCCGGTTCACAGTCAGCGGTGCGTACCTGCAATGTGATGATAACGATCATAATCATACAGATTGACAGTGCCGTACCAATTAACGATATGCAGCTGACAACTGGATTTTCCCGTAAGTGCCAGATGGCTTGTTTGATGTATTGTTTAAGCATATTCTTTTCCTTTCTTATGGTTTATTCACCCTGCCTGTCCAGTTTTTATTTTCCATGTAAAACCTGAGCTGGTTCTATGGATAAGGCTTTAAATGCTGGTATACCTATACCGATAATCATCATGATACAGATACTTATTGCACTAAGTCCTGCGCAAAGTAATATTCGTCCAAAATTCATTGTAGTTCCGTTGTATACGGCATTTAGTTCTGCATTTGCAATTTGAAAATCGATAATAAGTGCAGGCAGTGTTACCAGGGCAGTTAGCAAGAGCCCCTCGCATATCAGACGGATGAATACATCTTTTTTAGTTGCCCCATTCACTTTATGGAGTGCGATTTCATTCTGTCGCTGTTGGGTGCGGAACCAGAATGTTCCCAACAGACCCAGGAAGATATTCAGCAACAGAAATCCCATTCCAGCCAAATACATCATATTGTTTTTGTTGTATTCTTGCAGATAAACGCGCTTCATGTCATTCATGTTGCATACATTTGATATATATGTATTTCCAACGTTTATTCCTTTTTCTGCTTTTTTGAACATATTCTCTATGAAGTCATTGTCTTTATCTGCTTTAACCCTCAGATACAATGTATTGGACATATTCTTTTTCGGAATAAAAACACTTTTGGAATACCTACCCTGAACGTAATCGTGATAGCGAACGGTCTTTGCTACGGCCCCCAGGTTTACAGTATAGTTTTTGTCTCCATACAGGTAGAAACCGTCCTTGTGTATAAGTGTGGAAATATCCAAACCTTTATCTTCGAATACGTTTCCCGAAAGGATGATATCGCCTCGCTTCAATATCTGTGCCATTTCTTCAGGAGTTTCACCGCGAGTTCCTTCTATACGGAATACATGAACATATTCTGGAGAAACCCTGTAGGTACGTATGTTTTCGCTCAAGGTGTCATAATTTATGTTGCTAAAACTTTGCTGCAAATCATACGGAGCAGTCCAGTCACTGAAGCATATAGCATCTGTTTCAGGCATTCTTCTCAGGCGCTCTAAAATCTCTTCAGCATCATTATTTTCTTCTTCATCATGCTTTGGAGCTGTTTCGTCTTCCTCAGTCTTGCTCAACTCTATTTTATAGCAATGTTCAATGTCGAAACCTAAAGGTTCTGAATGGATGGCATACTTGCAGTATAGGTTATCTATTACATACCACAGCACTACGCTTACTACAAGCAACTCTGCCAGTAGCCATAGATTGCTTTTCCATTCGTTTCTTATTTGTGTAAAAAGTTTCTTTGTCATAATATCATCGGTTATTGTTTATACTACCTTCCAGTGCATTTACGATATTGGTTTTTGATGCATGCCATGCTGGAATTCCTGTACTCATCAGATTGAGGATGAAGCAGAACAACAGGCTCAGGAAGAATGTACTTGGCTGCAACAGCATATTCATATGGATTTCCGGCATTGTGATACTGGTAGTAGGCATCGTATCTATGAACAGCAAACTTTCTCCGATAATACCTGCAACTATGCTTAGTAGTAATCCCAGAATACCTCCTGCCAGTGTCAGTATAAGATTTTCACTGAGCAGCTGCATGACCAGTTCTCTGCGTGTACATCCAAATGCGCGGCGTACGCCTATTTCGCTTACTCGCTGGCGAAAACGGCTTTGCGTCATGCTGCTCAGGTTGATGGCAGGAACAATAAGCAGAATCAGAAACACTATATATCTTATGCGTTTTGTATAAGCTACATCGGGTTCCAATTTGTTTGTTTCCAGTGATATCAACGTGGCTTTTTCATGATCGTAAGGTTGGTTATACAGATTTACTTTATATCCTGAAGATGCTATAGACTTGTTGTATTCCTTTAGTTTTCGGTCTACCTCATTCCTTATTTCCTGCAAATCACCCTTGTTTTTAGCGAGGATAGTACAGCTGGTCATGCCTGTGAGTTTGTCGGCTTGATTAAATATTTTTGTAATCTGATTAAAAACAGAATACGGTGCCCATATCTGTGCGTATGCGAAATTGGTCAGGATACTGGCATCTTTCACAACTCCGATGACTCTGTATGGCTTGTGTGACATCTGAAATTCACGTCCGGCAGACTGTGAGGTTCCGAATAGTTTCCGCGATATCGTTTCAGAGATTACAGCAACTGGAATCTCTGATTTGAATTCAACTTGCGTGTAAGGCTTTCCGTCAATGAAGTTGAAATCAAAAACCTTCCAGAAATTTCCGTCCGTACCTTTTACATCTGCCGGAATACCATATTGCCCGGGAATATTGGCAAGAGCAACCGAAGTGAAGATATCGTAGGAGGTAACGGCTTCGGGAGTAGTGAGGTTGCCAAAAACAGCATTGAATGTGCCTATAGACATTCCTGAAGTGGTATTTTCCTCTCCTTTTTCTGCGGCGCAAAGCATGGTGTGAAGAAAACGGTCACGGTTGCTTTCAGGAGCGATGGGGGCTACCTTTACCTGTTTCATCATGACAAACAGCATGATAAGGCATATAGACAGTGCGGTTCCTAAGATAGAAACAGTGCTTATTATAGGTTGCTGTTTCAGTTGGAACCATGTGAGTTTGATATATTGTTTCCACATAATTGTATTTGCTTTTATTTTCGAAAATTATCCTACCTGTCGTCCGTCGAAGAAGCGTACCGTGCGTGAGGTTTGTTTAGCCTGTTCTTCGTTGTGGGTAACCATTACAATCGTTCTTCCGTCTTCCTGATTGAGCCTGTGAAGCAGTTCCATTACTTCGGCTCCCATCTTGGAATCCAGGTTACCTGTCGGTTCGTCGGCCAGGATGATTTCGGGATTTCCTACGATGGCGCGTGCTATGGCTACACGCTGGCACTGACCGCCGGAAAGCTGGGTAGGCATGTGGCGCATGCGGTGGCTCAGCCCTACTTTTCTCAGCACTTCCTCTGCCAGCTCTCGGCGTTCTTTGGCTGAGATTTTGCGATACAGCAGCGGCAGCTCTACATTGTCTATCACGTTGAGCGAATGAATCAGGTGGAACGACTGGAATACGAATCCCAGATTCTTATTTCGAAAGGCAGCCAGCTCCTTATCTTTCATGCCTTCTACCTGTGTGCCGGCAATCCGGATGGTTCCGCTGGTAGGTGCGTCCAGCAGTCCCATGATGTTCAGCAGGGTAGATTTGCCACATCCCGAAGGTCCCATGATGCTCAGAAATTCTCCTTGGGCTACATTCAGGTTTACGTTTTCCAAAGCCTGTGTTTCTATTTCGTCTGTACGGTAAATTTTGTTGATGCCTGTCAATTCAATCATGTTCATAATGTAAAATTTTCATCTAGTTATTATTCATGTTTTCAAGTTTCACTATTTATAAATCAAAAGTCGTGCCAAAATATTTGTTTGTTGATTATCAGTTTCTTATGTAAAACAGGGAGTGTCCGATAATGAACACTTGTCCGTTTTTAGTGTTCGTTTTATTCATCGTGCAAAGCTTCTGCCGGCTGTATCTTCATGGCGCGGTATGCAGGAATACCTATGCCGATAACAATCATCAGTGCAATGAGCACACAAGTCAGGATACTGCAACTCAGAATACGGTCCCATTCAAGCGTTGTTCCGTTGCGCCAGCTGTTCAGTTCCAGGTAAGCCAGATTATAATCTATCAGTATAGCAGGAACGCTCACTATGAGGAGTATGAACAGACCTTCGCACATCAGACGGCTGAATATAGCTTGGTTGCTTGCTCCCATGGCTTTGTGAAGTGCTATTTCCGAGCGACGCTGTTGTGTGCGGAACCAGAATGTTCCCAGCAGTCCCAGAAAAATATTCAGCAGTAAAAATCCCATACCAATAAAATAGTTTCTCATTTGGTTGGCAGTAGATTGCTGGAAGTTTTTGCGGATATCTTTAAAGCTGCGTATATCACTGATATAGATATTCCCGATACGATACTGTTTTTCACTGTCTGCTTTCAGGTTGGCTATAAAATTTTTATCCTTATCTGCGCGGACACGGACACAGAGTTCATTCTCGGCAGTGATAATGCCTGGAGAGAAAAGGTTTGCTCTGTCTAAATTATATACGATGCTATGACTGATGTATCCTTGCGTGTAATCATCGTGGCGCACATTTTGCAGGGCTGCTCCCAGACGGTAGGTATTTAATGTGTCTCCGAAAAGATGAAATTCCTTTTTCCCGACGAGGGCAGTCATGGGTATTTGGTATTTGCGGAACAAGTTATTTGAAGCTAAGAAATCGCCTTGCTGTAGTTTCTCGGCTAGCTGTTCGGATGTTTCGCCCTGGGCTCCCCGATACTGAAATACACGGACAAAATCAGGGGTTGCCAATCGTCTGATAGTCCATAGCGGTGATTTTAGCGTGTCATAGGTTACTTCTTCAGTAGAGTTGCTGCCGTTGTAGGGATAGGCACCGACCGAAAGACTGACAGCTTCTATTTCCGGACGGTGACGGAGGCGTTCTGCCAGTTCGCGAACTTCGGCTGTCTGTTGCTCGGCGGCATCTGAATAAGGTTTAAATTCAGGACTCTTTTCAGTCAGTACTCCCATTTTAATCAGATAGCAGTGTTCTATATTGAATCCTCTGGGTTCATTATAAGTTGCAGCCCGACAATACAACATGTCGATGATATACCACATGACCACGCTTACTACCAGTAACTCTAATGCTAGCCACAGGTTTCCTCGCCATTCATTGTGTATTTGAATAAATAATTTCTTTTCCATTTTCCGATCATTTTAGTTTACCTTCCAAAGAATTTACAATATTCATTTTAGTGGCTTTCCAGGCAGGGATACCCGAACTTAGCAGATTGAGTATAAAGCAGAAAAGCAGTGCCCACCCGAAGGTGGAAGCATGTATCAGGATGGATGCATCTACCGTTGGAGGATTCAGGGTATTGCTATATTCTTGTGCGAAAAAGACTTCATTGCCCATATAGGCAAAGGCAAAGCTGAGCAACAGGCCCACTACACCGGCCAGTAAGGTGATGATGAAATTCTCGCTTAACAATTGTCCCAGCAGTTCCATGCGAGTGCATCCGAAGGCACGCCGTACACCGATTTCGCTTACCCGACGGCGCAGGCGGCTTTGTGTCATGCTGCTCAGGTTGATAGCGGGTACGATAAGCAAAATCAGGAAGATAGTAAAGCGCTCGCGGTGACTAGCTGCAAGGTCGGGCTCATAGTTGGAGGCCACAGCCAGTGCATTTTTTTCTTGGTCGTAAGGTCGGTTACGGCTGATAAATTTCCATCCGCTTTCGCTTATGGTTTTATTGTATTCTTCCATTCGGCGGTTGGCTTCTTCGCGGATGGCAGGAAAGTCGCTGCGTTTGTGTGCCAGAATTGTGCAGCTCATGAATCCCATAAGTCCCTCGTTCCAGGTATTTTCTTCCTGATTGGTAGAAGTATAAGGAATCCATACTTGGCCGTATGCGTTGGTAGCCAATGTAGAAACATCTTTTACCACACCGCAAACCCGGTAGGGAGCATGAGCTAGCAGGAATTCTTTACCGGTGGCCTGTGTAGTACCAAACAAACTCTGTGCAACACTTGCGGTAATTACAGCCAGAGGCTGTCCGGCTGTAAAATCGGCTTGGCTATATGGTTTTCCGTCGATAAAGGCAAAATCGAAAACAATCCAGTATTGACTGTCTGTTTCGCGTACATCTACAGCGGTAGACGGTTGTCCGGGGAGACTGACGGGTTGGGATAGAGATGAAAAGGTATAAGCCGTTACAGCTTGTGGTGTTTTCATTTTTCCGTAAATCTCATTAAAAGTACGTACACTCATCGAACCGTTCGAAGTTCCTTTTTTTTCAATGCTGGCACTTTTTACATGCAGAAAGCGGTCACGGTTACTTTCTGGAGCAAAGGGTTCTACCTTTACTTGTTGCATCATCACTACCAGCATAATGAGGAAGATAGACAAGGCTGTACCTGCTATCGTGACTGCACTGATAAGAGGTTGTTGCTTAAGTTGTGCCCATGCTTGTAGAATATATTGTTTAATCATATTTTAAAGTATTATTGTCCCAGTAATTCAGTTATCCTACCTGTCGTCCGTCGAAGAAGCGTACCGTGCGCGAGGTTTGTTTAGCCTGTTCTTCGTTATGGGTAACCATTACAATCGTTCTTCCGTCTTCCTGATTGAGTCTGTGAAGCAGTTCCATTACTTCGGCTCCCATCTTGGAATCCAGGTTACCTGTCGGTTCGTCGGCCAGGATGATTTCGGGATTTCCTACGATGGCGCGTGCTATGGCTACACGCTGGCACTGACCGCCGGAAAGCTGGGTAGGCATGTGGCGCATGCGGTGGCTCAGCCCTACTTTTCTCAGCACTTCCTCTGCCAGCTCTCGGCGTTCTTTGGCTGAGATTTTGCGATACAGCAGCGGCAGCTCTACATTGTCTATCACGTTGAGCGAATGAATCAGGTGGAACGACTGGAATACGAATCCCAGATTCTTATTTCGAAAGGCAGCCAGCTCCTTATCTTTCATGCCTTCTACCTGTGTGCCGGCAATCCGGATGGTTCCGCTGGTAGGTGCGTCCAGCAGTCCCATGATGTTCAGCAGGGTAGATTTGCCACATCCCGAAGGTCCCATGATGCTCAGAAATTCTCCTTGGGCTACATTCAGGTTTACGTTTTCCAAAGCCTGTGTTTCTATTTCGTCTGTACGGTAAATTTTGTTGATACCTGTCAATTCAATCATGTTCATAATTTTAAGTGTTTATCTGGTTATTATTTATGTTTTCAAAATTCACGATTTATAAATCAAAAGTCGTGCCAAAATATTTGTTTGTTGATTATCAGTTGTTTATATAAATTAGGGCGTGTCCGATAATGAACACTTGTCCGTTTTCGGTGTTCGTTTTATTCATCGCGCAATGCTTCCATGGGTTGGATTTTTGCTGCGCGTTTTACCGGAATACAAGTTCCGACAAGTGAAACCAGCAGCAGTATCAGATAGCTAAGTGCCAATACGGTTAGGAAATGGATGCCAAAACAGTTTTGTCCGTATGCCGGATTAGGTATGAAATTTTCTTTTGTTTCGGGAGTGTACATGCCATTGGTATACGCCAGATAAAGCAAAAAGGGAACTACTATCACAAAGGCAATTGTAACCAGCAATCCGGATTCGAGCAGGAATTGGCGGACAATGTTGTTTTGGGTAGCTCCCAAGCTACGCATGATTCCGATTTCCTCACGACGGGCATTGCAGCGTATCCAGAAAGTGCCTACCATACCTAAAAAGGTGCATAAGATTGCAAATCCGGTCAGGGCATACTGTAAACGAAGTTTGTTGGCGACTCCGCTTTTCATCGCATACAAGTTGCTCAATGTAGCAAAATCTTTCAGGTTGTCGAAGTAGAGATTACCTGCAGAAAGTTGTGGACCGACTTCCTGTTCGAAGCGTCGTTTGAAACCAGCAGCATCCACACCTGGTTTCACACGGACAACAATACTATATACCCTGATCATCTGTTCTTTCCCTTCCATTTTTCCAAACGTAGAGATAACCAGCGGATAGGGTTGTTCGTAATCACGGTGCTTGAAATCGCTGAATACTCCTGCTATTTCCTGACTTTCTCCATTGCTATATACTTTTTTCCCGATAACCTGGTTGGTACCGAATAATAACACAGCCAGTCTTTCCGAAAGGAAAACTTTTCCTTCGGGTTGTGGGGGTATCTGGATGTCTGCTCCCGTACGGGCATCTTTGATGCCGTATGTTTGGAAGATATTGCTTCCTTCTACAGTGAAAAAATTATATTGCTGTGCACTTACAAATTCTTTTTTGGAATCAACGGAAGTCGTATCTGCATACAGTTGTGTTCCTGCCCATGAATTTGTGTTCGGAAAACTCCATGAAGTTGCTACAAACCAGCTTGCAATTTCGGGCTGGCTGCGTATTGTACGTATGATTCGTTCGTAGGCCGCCAGATTCAAAGAGTCTGTTGCCATGTCGGGATTGTAATTTCCATGTGCTTCATCGTAACTTCCTATCGTTATTACGTATAGTCCATCGGGATTATAGCCTTTGTCTATGGCGCGGTTAGTTGTCAGTACATAGATAGGGTCGATAACAAACCAGAGGAAGAAGCAGACAACGAGCAGTTCTAAAAATATCCAGCCGTTCTGCCGACGCTGGTTCCACATTTGGTGTAAAATAGTTTTCAGCATAATTCAGTTTATCTTTTCGTATTTAACGATTCTATAATTGGGTGGCGCAAGGCATAATGTGCCGGTATCAGTGCCGAGATGAGATTAAGGATAATGCACACTGCAAACGTACTGCCAAATACCATGGGGTTGAAAAGCATTTCGAAGGTCAGCGACGTAGGGATGGAAACGTTACTGACATATTTATCGAACAGGGTGAGAATCCAGTCGCTGGCTGTAAGTACGACAAGATAGGAGAGCAGTAGTCCTACGATTCCTCCTAGTAATGTGAGCAGTAGGTTTTCGCACAGTATTTGTTCCAGCAGTCGCCTGCGGGGTGCTCCGTACACTTTGCGTATACCCAGCTCTGCAATACGGCTGTTCATTCGAGACGAAATCATGCCGCTCAGGTTAAGAGCAGGGATAAAGAGTAGGGCCAATAGGATGTAAAGAAAGTTTTTGGCCAGTTCTGTTATGTTAGGGGCGTTGTTTAAATCTTGTCTGAAAGTACTTTTCCAATAGGGATCCGGCTGTCCCATCAGGTCGTAGTCGTATTTGTCGTCTTGCAGTACAAAATTGCTGAATTTTGTTACTACTTCATTTTGCACTTGTTCCAGATTGTCTGCATCGTCTACCAGTAAATAGGTATAAATGTTTCCTAACAGTCCGTTTGAGGTCAGTTCCTTTTTTACGTTGGATGCGTTGAGCAGGGGAAGCCAGAGGTCGGCAGCCGTATCGGGGGTGGCATTGGATACATCTTTTACCACACCGCCTGCACGATAGTCTTTGCCGTTGAACAGAAAGTGGCGTCCTGTTACATTCCGGGTAGTGGCAAATAATTTTTGTGCCAATGACTCGCTTAGAATGGCTGTAGGTATTTTCGCCTCTACTTCGGACTGTGTGAAAGGTTTACCTTCTGTGAAATGAAAAGAAAAGACGTTCCAGAAAGCTCCGTTTACATAAAGTGCATTCACTTCGAAAGGTTTGGTTTCTGTAGTCGAGACCTTATAGTTTTCCCAGTAACTGGCCTGTATGGCTGCAATTTGCTCTACATGAGGTAATCCTGCCAGCAGTTCGTTGGCTACGTAATACGAGCCGCCTCCAAACACCATCCAGCTTCCGGCTTCTCCCTTGGGGTATCGTTTAATAGGCTTGATGACCAGGGTTCTGTCTCGGTTGTATTCGGGGTATACAGGACCTAATTTCACGAAATAGATGATGAACAGGGTCATTATCAAAGCAATAGAGAGTCCTGTGCCTGCCACATAGATGACAGTGAAAAGTTTATTCTGTTTCATCAGTGTCCAGGCTTGTGTAAAATATTTTCCAATCATATGTCTGTCGGTTAAAAATGTCTTGTTCAGTTTTTCAGTCGCAGTTTATTCTTGTTTTTATAGGAATTCATGTCACTGATGACTACTTTGTCGCCCGGCTGAAGTCCCGATTCCACTTCTACATATTCAAAATTACTGTCGCCCAACTGTACTTTCCGTTTCACCAGTTCGTTGGAGTTGTTAACCACAAAAAGCTCGTATTCGCCCCGTCCGACGTAGTAACTGGAGTTGGCTATGCGCAGCACATCTTCTTTTACGGCATTCATCACATATACATCGGTCTTGAGGCCGGAACGCAGGCGGCTGTTGTTGTCTTCGGCCAACTGTACGGTGAAAGAAATTACACCGTTCTTAGAAAGTGGAGTGACACTGCTTATCTGTCCTTCCAGCTTTTCATTGCCTATTTTTACGATGGCTCTTCCACCGGCAGCCACACGGTCGCCGTAGGTATCTGCTATCTCGCCCTCTACTTTAAAATGGCTCAAGTCGGAGATAACGGCCAGCTGGGTACCTTCGTTCACTTGCACACCTATCTGATTGTTGATGTACGTCAGGATGGCCTTGCGGGGGGAGCGTATCTGGGCATCGTCCAGTGTACGTTTCATTTCCTGCATGCCTTTCAGGAAGATTTCGTATTCCAGCTGTTTTACTTTCAGGTCGGCGTTTTTGACTTTACGCTCGTTGGCAAGCTGCTGTTTCAGTTGTTCCAGCTCCAGCTTGCCGGTGTTGAAGTTCAGTTCGGCCTGATGTACGCGGTCGGTGGTTCCCGAGCCCAGACTGTCCAGGTAGCGTTCGTTCCGCAGCTCTACTTCCATGCGGTTCAGCTTCATCGCCGCTATCTTGACCTGCATTTCAAGGTCGCTCAGGAAAGTGCTGTTGTTTACTTGCTGTTGTTCCAACTGGTAGCGTTTCATCTGTTCCTCGTCCAGCAGTTTTTTATATTCAGTTTCGGTACTTTGCAGGTCCAGCTTTAAAAGAGGTGTTCCTACATCTACACTGTCGCCCCCCTTGCAGTAGACTTCTACGATGCGCGAATTGATGGGGGTGTTAATGATTTCCTCGAAGGCCGGTACTACTTTGCCCGAAGCACTTACGCTTACTTCGATGCTTCCCTGGTCGACGGTAGAAAACGTCAGATCTTCGGCTTTTACACTGCTGCGCAACAGGGAGGTGAGCACTATCAATAGGGTTACTCCTCCGCCGGCTATACTTCCGTATTTCAGTAATTTCTTGTTGCGTTCTTTTTTTAATGTTTCTTTGGGAATTTCTCTGTCCATACTTGTTTTAAACTTTTTTATTTCTTTGCTGCGTTGCAGGCAAAATCCATGCCAAAAATGTATGTACTTGATTCTTTGTAAGATAGCAAAAAAATAAGGTGTCCGTTTTCGGACACCTTGTACGGATTTGTTGTTCGATATTGTATTTGTAACCGTAGTTTCCGGGTTTTTCACTAGAATGAAAAACGTGCGTCATAGCTTTGATCGGCATTGTTCTTTGCTATGAGAAAAGTTTACTATAGTAAAGACGAACTGAAAACCTACGGTTATACCTCGTTTTTTACTTAGGCTTTCTGGGGAGTACGCATAATCAGCTTAACGGCAGCCCAGTTGTTTTTCTGGCGGAAGTGGATGAACTCCATACCCAGACTTTCACCTTTTTCGCGGATAGCAGGAATATCTTCTACATAAAAACCGCTCATATAGATTTCGGAACCCTCTTTCATGCAGGCAGCATAGGCAGGCATGTCTGCCAGCAGGATGTTACGGTTGATGTTGGCAATGATGACATCGAACGGTGCTCTTCCTTCCAGCAATCGTGCGTCTCCCAGTTCTACGTTGATATTGTTGAGGCCGTTCAGCTGGATGTTGTCGCGTGAATTGTTTACGCACCAGTCGTCGATGTCGATGGCTGTTACCGGATCGGCACCGCGCATGCTGGCAAGAATGGCAAGGATAGAAGTACCGCATCCCATATCGAGTACAGACTTTCCTTTCAGGTCGGCATCGAGCAACTCGCCGATGATGGAACTGGTAGTTTCATGGTGACCGGTACCGAAAGCCATCTGGGGATTGATGACAATGTCGTATTCAGCTTTGGGAACATCGGTATGGAAGGTGCTGTGAATCACGCAGCGGTTTTCGATGACGATGGGCTGGAAGAAATTCTTTTCCCATTCTTCATTCCAGTCCTTGTCTTCCGGTTCGCTGATGGAGTAGGTGAGGGTTACACCTTCCAAAGGAAACTCGGCCAGCATATTGTCCAAGGCTTCCTGGTCGAAGAGTGACTGCTGTATGTAGGCTTGAACTCCGTTTTCGCACTCCACGAAACTCTCGAATCCTATTTCGCCTGCCAGAGCAGACAGTACATCGGTAATGGTTTCATTGCATGGCTGTGCTGTAAAAGTTACTTCAAAGTATTTCATGACTGTATTTTGTTTTGGGGTTTCTGTCTACAAAGATAGCAAGAATAGCACAAGCCCCATGGATTCAGGCTGAAAAAACGGTATAAAGGGCTGGAATCGTAAGTAAGTGCAGGAAAATCGTATTTTTTTATAGCTTTTCATTCGGGGAAAATCAGCAATTTTGCATCCGTAAAACATAATTTTTAACTAACCTAAAATTCTTTTTGATTTATGTCTTTTTTTCGTTGTGGTAAAGTTGCAGTATTGGCTGCGGCGGTAGCATTGGGTAGCTGTACTCAGAAAACAGAAACATTGAGTTTGAAAGACCAGATTCTGCAAGATAAGAATATGGATAAGGTGGAACAGATGGCACTGGACTTGGTGAAGGGTGGTTTTAATGCCGGAAGTTCTTATAGCGAAGTATGGATTCGCGATTACAATACTTTTATTGAACTCTCTATGGAGGTGATGCCGGATTCGCTGATACGTAAGAATCTGGATCTGTTCTTTGCTTTTCAGGGACCGACTGGTGATATTGTAGATGGTTTTGTACCTATTTCTACAGCCGACCTGGACAACAAGGGTGGTTATAAATACCGTTTGTCTGACTTGGCTCCTGATTATGCAGCGCATAAGAATACGGTAGAAACCGACCATGAAACTTCGTTGATTCAGGCTGTTGCCAAATACATCCGCAAGAGCAATAATAAGGATTATCTGCAGCATAAAATCGGTGACAAAACCGTATACGAACGCATGGGATGGGCTATGGAATATCTGATAAATGAAAAAACAGATAAGAAATACGGCCTGCTTACAGGAGCTACTACAGCCGACTGGGGCGATGTACAGCATGCTCATCCTTGGGGTGTAGAGATTGACGAGGATACTCGCTACTGTATGGATATCTATGATAATGCGATGTTTGCATTGGCACTGAACGATATGATTGAGCTTTCGGAAAATGACGCTGATAAGCAGAAATGGTCTGAAGTGCGCGAGCAGATTCTGAAAAATACAGATAAATATCTGTGGGACAAGGAAAACAGAAAATATATTCCGCATGTATATCTGACAGAATCGCCATTTACCGGATTCGATGAAAATAAGATTTACTATCATGGGGGGACTGCTGTTGCAATTTTGGCTGGAATGTTGCCCAAAGAGGAGATTGTTCATGCCAATAACCGTATGCTGGAAAACCAGAAGGCTGCACATGCACAGACTATCGGTCTGACGATGTATCCTACTTATCCGGCTGGTGCATTCGAAAGTAAAGGTATGTATCCGTATGGTTACCAGAACGGTGGTGACTGGACTTGGTTTGGTGCACGCATGATTCATGCTTTGATAGAAAACGGCATGATTGAAGAAGCTTACACAGAACTGGAGCCGATGTTGACACGTGTTATTGAAAACAATTCGTTTAACGAATGGTATACTCCAGCGGGTGAACCGATGGGATCGGGTACATTCAGAGGTGAGGCTGGTGTACTTTATACAGCTATTCAGATGTTGCGCGACTGGGCAGAAAATAATTGATAAAAGTTTTTTTGAATAATCTAATAACAGGATATTATGAAATGGTTTGGTACTTTGATAGCATGCCTTATTTCGGCAACTGCCCTGGCGCAGGGATATGATAAGGTGGAGAAACGTGAGAAGGTGGATTTTGAAAATATACATAAATCTACGGTGCTTTTCACTTTCGGACAGTCTAATTCGGCCAACCATGGACAGTGGTCGCATTTGTACACCCCTGTGCACGAAGTGTATAATTATTTCCAGGGAAATCTTTATAAGGCAAAAGACCCGTTTCTGGGTGCAACCGGTGAAGGTGGAAGTGTATGGGGCATTGTTGCGGACGGACTTATAGACAAGAAGTTGGCAGAACGTGTCACTGTCGTTCCGATTGGTGTAGGCGGCGTGGAAATCGGTGCCTGGGCTAAAGGGGGCAACTTGCATGAATTGCTTTGCTCTACTGTACGTCAGCTTGTAGAAAAGAAAGTTCATGTTGATTATATCTGCTGGCATCAGGGAGAATCGGATAATATCCGCAATACGTCTACCGAAGAATATATCAGTCAGTTCCTTACAATTCGTGAAGTATTCCGTAGCAACGGTATTGATGCTCCGATTATTGTGGCTGTGGCCAGCTATCATCCGGACTGTATAGACGAGAATTTCGGCTGTTCGGATGAAATCAGAAATGCGCAGATCCGTCTTGCAGAGGAATACGATGATATTTATCTGGGACCTGATACAGACCAGTTGAACCAACTGTATCAGCGTGCAGACGGAGTTCATTTTTCTTACCTGGGGCAAAAGGAACATGCCAGACTATGGGTTGAATCTGTATTGCGCATAAAAAAATAGGTTTTTTTCAAAATTATGCATGTTTGTTGTAAGTAAAAATGTAGGGGAACCCCTATTCTTGAATAGGGGATTTCTCTGCATTTTTTTTATCTTTATTGCTATATTTGTAATGTGAAATAGTAGATAAACAATAAAAACAGCATAACTATGAAAAAATGGATATTGGCATCGTTGGTATCTGCATGTCTGCCTTTTATGGCAATGGCTCAGGTGGCCGATGATCTTTATTATGTTCCAAAGAAAAAAGAGGCTGTAAAGAAAACGGAGAAAAAGGTTGAAACATCGCCGGTTGAATCACAGCCTGTGCAGACAACAAATGTATATGCAGCACCCGGAACGACTGTTGTAGTCAAGGATGCGGCAGGAGAAATACGTGATGTGGATGAGTATAACCGCCGGTACACATCGCGTGAAAATACTTTCTCGTTCAACAATGACACACTCGTTGTTCAGGAAAAGCCTTATACGGAAAGAGGCGAATGGGTAGGCGGCGAATTTGTGGGTTCGCAGTCCGATTATGAGTATGCTATGCGTATTGTGCGTTTTCGTAATCCGCGTTATGCCATTCCGGTGAGCAGTCCGCTTTATTGGGATGTGGTGTATGGCGGAATGTATCCTTCGTGGGACTGGAACGTTTACGATGACGGTATGTATGCGTATGTCTTTCCTACTTATACCAACCGCTTATGGTGGGACTGGCGCTGGAATTCGTATGGACCGGGATGGGGATTCAGCATAGG
This sequence comes from uncultured Bacteroides sp., assembly GCA_900556845.1. Taxonomy (GTDB): domain Bacteria; phylum Bacteroidota; class Bacteroidia; order Bacteroidales; family Bacteroidaceae; genus Phocaeicola. Next base: position 38,184 of record USQO01000004.1, read on the forward strand.
CTGGACTTCGCCTTGGTATTATGGCTGGTATTCTCCTTATTATTGCGGATATTGGGGAGGTTACTGGGGACCGGGTTGGCATCACCATCATTATCCCTATTACGGTGGATGGTATGGCGGTTATTATGGCTGGGGACGTCCTGCCGACAGAAATCCTTCGGGACGCTATCACGGAACTGGCAGCTACCAGCGTCCGAATAGTGGTGTAAACGGTGGACGTTATTCGGGTGGTGACGCATATCGTCGTCCGAACAGCGGATTGGCTTCGGGCAGAACGGTTTCTACCGGATCGGATATCCGGGTAGGCAATACGACGGGGGGACGTAATTATTCTTCTGTCCGTACGGACCAGACAGGTAGGGTACGTTCTACAGGCCGTGTCGTAAATCCGACTTCCAATTCGAATATGACGAGTGTACGTCCTGCAAATTCGGGTGTAGTGAACCGGGCAGACCGTACAGATCCTCGTAGAAATATCTCATCGGGTACTGTCAACAATGCTGCACGTTCGGCTTACAGTCGTCCGAATTCTTATATCCGTCCGAGCTCTTCTTCTACCATGGAGGGAACAAGATCTACTTATACACGTCCTAGCAGTACGCGTTCGAGTGTAAACCGGACATCTACTCGTTCTTATAACAGAAGTGATTTTAATAATTCGAACAACAGTTCTTACCAGCGCTCTAGCAGCAGCTCTTCGTTTAGAAGCAGTGGAAGCAGTTACAGTGGCGGTGGACGTTCTACCGGTACAGGTGGCGGTGGTGGCCGTTCTTCAGGTGGTGGCCGCAGGTAAACCGATTGGGTGTATAGGTAGTAGTATAAATCTTTATTCATGATAGCGCAATGAAGAAAAAACAATATATATGTATGGCTGCACTTTTTTTGGGAAGTGTGCCGGCTGCTGCACAGTTTTCGTATGATGCAGCACAGGTTTCAGGAAAAGAATTGAACGGTACGGCAAGATTTGTTGGTATGGGCGGTGCGATGAGTGCCTTAGGAGGTGACCTCTCGGTGATGCGGAGTAATCCGGCTGGTATTGGTATTTACCGCAGTCATGACTTGGCTTTGTCGTTCGGATTTAACAATACGCGGAATTCGGCTACCTTTAATGAAGTGAATATGACGCAAAACCGAAATCGGGCTTCGTTCGATCAGGTTGGTTTTGTCTATTCCAATCATATCGGTAACAAGACTGCTTTGCGTTTTGTGAATTTCGGATTCAATTATCATAAGAGCAAGAATTTCAATAAGCTGTTTAATATGGGCGGCAATCTGGGAGGTACTTCTCAGACGTTCCAGATGGCAGAGATGACCAATGCGATTTCTGATTTTTCATCAAGTGGCTTTGGTGCAAATGACTATACGGCTTTGATTGGGCACGATAACCCTTATACAGACCGTACGTGGGACGATGTTTCTACACTTACTAAAATGGGTGTACGTACCGGACTGGTGGAATGGAGCAATGCGGATAATAAGGCCATCAGCTGGCTGGGTAAATCGAATGAGTACAACAGTCGCGAGGAAGGTGGAATCAGCGAGTATGACTTTACGGCTGCATTCAATGTGTCCGACCGTTTTTACTTTGGTGTAGACCTGGGTGTTTATGACCTGAACTATACAAAGAGTTCGCTGTACCTGGAAGACTTGCTTACAGATGATATGGCAAGCGATAACGGTGGATACCAGATGAAGAATTATTTCCGTGCCGAGGGAACGGGTATCGACTTGAAGCTGGGTGCTATTATCCGTCCGTTTGAATATTCTCCTTTCCGTATCGGTCTTGCTGTGCATACGCCGACCTGGTATAATGTGACGTACTCTTATTCATCACGTATCGAGTCTAGTATTCCGCTGGTTGATAATGGAGCTAATCTTTATCAGGATACGTATGATGCACTGGGACGGAACTTTGTCTACGATTATCAGATTCGTACTCCATGGGTTTTCAATGCAAGCTTGGGAACAACTTTCAGTGGGGTAGTGGCTGTAGGTGCTGAATATGAATATCAGAATTATTCGACTTGCCGCTTTGCCGATGTAAATGGGGTAGAGTTCCTGGATTCTACACACGAAATTGAAAATAACTTGCAGGGTGTGCATACAGTACGCTTGGGCATAGAATCTAGTCCTGTGGCTGGTTTGTCTGTTCGTGCAGGTTATAATTATTCTACAGCTGCATTTAAGGATGAGGCCTACAAATATATGGCTTATTATGAAACCCGAACCGATACGGAATACAACAATACAAAAGCGCTGAATACGGTTACCGTTGGTTTGGGATACAGATGGAAGATGCTTTATGCGGATTTTGCATATAAGTATGATATATATAAATCGGACTTCAGACCTTTTGATGATGTACAATTGCCAGTTACGAAGGTAGACAACGAACGCCATCAGGTATTGTTTACGCTGGGTGCCCGTTTCTAATTTGTAATAGCTGAAATAAAAGTGGGCTTAGCCTGAATATAAAAAAACTGCTCCGGTCTTTACGGTATGACGAAAGATCGGAGCAGTTTTGTCCTTAATAAGGATGGGTTATTTTTTGCGGTATTCTTTTTTCTTCCAGAAATTAAATCCGGCATAAATGCGGAGAGTACCGAAAGAGTTCGTCATCGAGAAATTGTCCTTTCTGTAATCGTATGTGTGCAGCACGAGCGAAGCTCCAACATAGTATTTGCTGTTGTTCCATACCAGTCCGGCACGGGTTATGAGGTCGAAGTTAATATCTTTTATCCAGTCAGTCCAGGCCGACTGCGTGTTGTTGGTAGAGTGGCCGTTTATTTTGGCTTTTTTATAGGCAATGGCTGGCATGAGTGATACGTTAAGCAGACAATTCTTGGCAAAGACCCAGTTGTATCCATAACCCAGGCTGAGATTATAGTCGTTGTATTTTACATTGTGCATTTTGAGCGAAGGCTTTAACTGTGTGAGCAGTTCTTCTGGCAACTGGGTATAATCGAAACTGATGTTATGCTGCGAGAATGAGAATCCGGCCATCAGTGAGCCTGCACTTTTACGTTGGTTGGTAGACTGGCTGTAGGCTGCCGGATACGAAAAGCGCTTGTGATTGAAAATCCAATAGGTGTTGAATCCTTTAATATTACTCTGGAATCCGTTGAAGCTGCTTCCGGTCAAATCATCTTTGATATGGAAGTTTTCATAAGAGCTTATCTTAAAGTCACTTCCGGTCTTGCGGTAGTAAAGGTCGACACCGAATTTAGAACTGTACAGATTGAGTACCAGTTCTTTCTTGGGAGCCTTATTTTTGTTTTTCCCAAACAGGTCTTTTATGTCGAACGATAATCCCAGAAAAATCCATCTCCATCCGAAGTAGACTCCTATCTTTGTGTTCATGTTTGGAGCAAAGCTTATGCTTTGAGGACTCTCTTCACGGTTGGTTCCCAGTCGATAATGCTCATACCAAACACTGTGTTCGAGCATGAAGGCCAGATTGTACAGATTGGGAGAGATGTAGGTGCTGTCTACATCATTGAGTTTCTTTCCTGTCTTCTTGATTTCTTTTCCTGCTTTTTTTATGGCATCTGTCACTTCTTTAGGCAAAATGGCATAAGGGTTTTTCTCTGTCTGTGCTTGGGAAGACAGACAGAGAAAAATCATGCATGCAGATAGATATAGTTTAAAGAACTTCAGTTTCAAACAGGAATAAGTTTATAGTTTGTTCAGAATCTTGTCAAGTACCCAGTTGGTTGGAGTGGCACTGATTCCATCGCAGGTACAGATTGCTTTTCCTTGCAAGTGTTCTACTACCTTTTGTATAAGCGGTAATTGGACGTGTGGAGGATTGGCAGGCAGGAATTCTTCGCGTCCGCGTTCTGTGTGCAGGACGATGGGCTCGTAAGTAAATACAGAGAAACAAATCATTCCTTTGTCGCCGATGATTTCAATCCGGTCTTCTTTGGCTGATTCGTGGGCAACAAAACACCATGAACCGGAACCCGGTAAACCTGATTCGAAGCGGAAGCAGGCACTGATGGTATCTTCTACCGGATAGAGGCCTCCCAAATTACACTTGTATCCTTCTGCCTCCAAAATACATCCGAACATTTCTTGCAGCACATCAAACTGGTGGGGAGCCAAGTCGTAGAAATAGCCTCCTCCTGCAATGTCGGCTTGTACTCTCCAGGGAAGATTCTTGCTGTTATAGTCCAGGTTGCGGGGAGGCTGTGCAAAACGAATCTGTACGTTGATGACATTTCCGATTTCCCGCTTGTCGAGAACCAGCTCTTTCACCTTTTCGAAGTAGGGAAGGTATCTTCTGTAGTAGGCTACAAAGCAAGGTATTTTGGTTTCTTGGGATATGCGGTTAATACGTGCACAGTCTTCGTAACTGGCTGCCATAGGCTTTTCTATGTATACAGGCTTACCTGCTTTCATGGCCATTATGGCATATGTGGCATGAGAGGAAGGGGGAGTTGCTATGTAAATGGCATTAACATCCTCATCGCCGATGAGCTGTTGAGGGTCGGTGTACCAGCGGGAAATGTGGTGTCGCTTGGCATACGATTGCGCCTTTTCGGCATCACGGCTCATGACTGCTACAACTTCCGAACCTGGTATGAGTGTAAAAGCCGGTCCACTCTTCTTTTCGGTAACTTCACCACAACCGATAAATCCCCATCTTACTTTTTCCAGAATGTTCATGGTCTTATATCTTTAATTAAAATAGCGTTTGCAAAGTTTTTGGTATTCTTTTGTCCGGGTATATCTTTCCAACCAGCAGTTCAGTGTATCCAATAATATAGGAGATGATTTGCTGACTCCCCAAGAATAGAACTGGGTAAAACTGATATCTGTTTTTATATCCAGATTGGGGAAGTCTTGACAGGAGGCTAAAGCGATGCTTTCGTCGCATACAGCATAATCAATATCCTTATTGGCTACCATAGCCAAGAGTTGTTCTGGGCCATAAAGTTCTACTTCATTAATATAGATGCTGTCTGCAATTTCTTCCATCAAATGGTGTAAGCGTAATATTGACGGTGAACCTTTGACAATATACAGTGTCTTTCCGGCTAGCTGTAGCTGACTTTTAATGTATGCGGAATCCGTATCCGACTGTGCAGCACGCTGTACCAATACTTGCTTGCTAAGTTGGATGGGACGGGTAAACAGCAAGGAGTCTTTTGAGGTACTGTTTACAAGCGTACCCGTAGCCAGTATATCGTACTGTCCTTTCAAAACACTTTGCAGTCTGTTGGTAAAACTCATTTCGGGAGCAATGCGTGCCTCCAGATTTTTTTCTTGGGCAAATGCTTGCAGCAGTTCGTAATCGAATCCGGTAATTTGTCCGCTATCGACGTGATAGCTGATAGCATTGTATTCGGTAACAGCATTCAGAACGCCCGACGCAATGATTTCAGGATAGTCTCTTGGTGCAAAGATTTCCTTGGGATGCTTGTGGGAAAGAAGGATGCCGCTTATTAAAGCTATTACTGCAAATGCGGTGAGTATGTAGCCTGCATTTTTTTTCATAACACTTAATCAAAGAAGTTCCATGATATACCTACTTTCAAAATTCTCGGATTCAAAGGATAATGTGGAGCAAGGAAGTAGCTGTTTCCTATGCTTCCTTGAACCAGATTATACATTTGCAGGAAAATGCGGGTCCGCTTCAGATGCATGTTGATGTATGCATTTACAAGTGGATAATTTCCAATCTTTACACGTGTTTCTTTGTTTTGAAGATAAAACTGTCCCATGGCAGGAGAGTAATCGGGAGCGTAGTAGGAAGTAAAGTAGCGCACATCGGCTCCCATATCAATAGACAATACTCTTTTGGCCAACCCGAAACGGAGGTACAGATTATGGTACAATGAAAGTTCCGGTAGGGGAAGAATATCTTCGTTGCTGGATTTCTGATAAATAACCTCGTTGTCCAGATGTAAGATTCCTAATTTGAAATCCTGACGGAGCATAGCACTAAAAACTTGTATGTTTCCTCCAAACTGACTGACCTTCAAGTCGTTTTTATAGGATACGGCATCCTGCTCATCGGTATATTTTACGGATGTATTGTCAAAATAAGTGTAGTTCTTAATGTTTTCTACTCCTACTCGTAATTCTGTTTTCCAGCGGTCTATAGCCAGTTTACCTTCTATACGGGTTCGCATAATCTTGGATAAATCCTCGTTATCCCACCAATAATGCTTTGAGTGAAAATGACGGTAGTAAAACGTTGGATTTAAGTTCTTGATATAGGCATTGGCCATAAAGCGTACTGTGTCATTGAACAGACGGAAGTTCAGGTCACCGTTTCCTTCCAGTGTAAACTGTCCGGCATCTTCTCCTAGTATAGCTATTTCACCTATAACATTGTAGTGTAGCATTTTGCCTTGCTCCTTAAGCAATTGGCCTCCAACCGAAATGGTATTTTCCACATAGGGGGTATAAATACGTTCGTTGGGAGTGGCTGTTGTATCTGTCAGCGTAAATTTACGGTATTCGTGGCTGACAAATGCTGTAAGTCCGGCCTTTGCCCATTTATTAAAACCTTCACGCAGGGAGATTCCTAACGTGTTTTTTACGGCAACATAGTCGGTGCGGTCTGTTGAGTCGTTCAGCAGATAGTTATTGTTGAAATAAGCTTGATTTTGCTCTGCATCGTACGAAATATATTTGCGTTTACTGAAATCTAACTTCAAGGTATGCACAAAGCTGGTTACCGGTACAAACTCTTTAGTATCGGTAGTGTCATTAGGATTGGTATTATCACGATAGAATCCCAGATTGTAACGGTGTGTCAGAAAACCATGATAACCTGTATTTTTGTTCCAGATTTCAGAAAGATTTGTCGGTATTTCGCTTGTAGAATATTGTTTCTTACCTTCTGCCATGTCAATGGGGTTAGTGATATACCGGTCGTCGGTGATACCACCATTTTCCGCCATTTTCAGGTTTTCGTTTACAAAACTCATGTGCATATCGTAGTGGTTTCCGCGATAGCTGGCAAACAGTCCACCATTGAAAAGGGCTGTTGACTGGTGGGCATACTTACCACGCCCGTATGTATAGTCGATAAAGAATCCAACTCCTAATCTTTTGTTTGCATTGACAGCAAAATAAGATTTGAAGCGTTCTTCTCCATAACGTCCGTCCCCTTGTTTGTAATAGGTGAGATTGGTAAACGGAGATTTGGTATTGGTATATATAATATCTTTAGGCTTTCTTACTGTAAAGTCGTATGGATCAGTAAAAATGAATTGATTGTTATCCTCTCTTTCGAAAAAGATACGTGAGAGGCGAGGGGAGCCTAAGTTTCCAAGGTAATTATAATGTCCGGTTTCTCCTCCTGTATCATTAGAGTTCTGAAACATATACTGAAGGGTATCGACCGGAACATTGGATACAGTTCCAAGTCTTTCATCTATTGTCCATGAGTAGAGGGATACAGGGACAGTAGATGCATCGTTCACGGCCGTACTGTCGATAGGATTTCCGTTACGATCATATTTATTTCTGTCAACTCCGGAAGCTGAACTTCCCAACTGACTATATTGATTTTGAATATTGCCCAACTGTGCCGATGCTGTGATGCTTAGCAGCAGCAACATCGTAAAAAATAAAATCTTTTTCATAACAAGGCAAAGATACAATAATATACGAAAAAGAGGAAACATCCATTTAAGAATGCTCCTCTTTTCGTGATAAAATATATTAGAATACGTTTATTCTTCCTTTATGATGTCCATTCCTATGCGTATAGCTTCTTCGTTCATCGGGATGAGATGATGATGGCGCTCAGGCAATGTCTTTCGAAGTGCTTTCAATACACTTTCGGTAGAAACGATAGGACGGATTTTCAAAAGTCCACCCAAAATAATCATGTTAAACGTTTTTGCCATTTTACGTTCGTTGGCTTCGTCCATGGCATCAATACGGTATACATGAATATCCTTACGGGTTGGAGGATTGATAATACCGTATCCGTCATAAATTAATGTTCCTCCAGGTTTGATTTTTGACTCGAACTTAGCCAGTGAAGGTTGGTTCAGGATAATGGCAGTGTCGTATTTGCTCAGAATAGGTGATGAGATACGTTCATCGCTTACGATGACAGTAACATTGGCAGTTCCACCTCGTTGTTCAGGACCGTATGCAGGCATCCATGTTACTTCTTTATTTTCCATAAGTCCGGAGTATGCAAGAATCTTTCCCATGGAAAGAACGCCTTGTCCTCCAAAACCGGCTATGATGATTTCTTCTTTCATACTACTTCATTATTTAGCTTCAACATCTTTCATATCTCCCAGTGGATAGAAAGGGAACATATTTTCTTCCATCCATTTGTTGGCGGCATCCGGTGTCATTTTCCATCCAGAATTACAAGTCGCTACAATTTCTACCAGATTAGAGCCCTTTCCCTGCATGGAGTACTCGAATGCTTTGCGGATAGCCTTTTTGGCACGGCGGATAGCTGCTACTGTGTGTACTGCCTGACGTGTTACATAGGCTGTACCCTGCAGTTGGACTGCCAGATCGCTGATTTTTAACGGGTAACCGTGGATTTCAGGATTACGGCCATAAGGACATGTGGCAGTTTTCATGCCAACAAGTGTAGTAGGGGCCATTTGTCCTCCAGTCATACCGTAAATGGCATTATTGATAAAAATGATGGTAATGTTATCACCTCTGTTGAGTGAGTGAATGGTTTCTGCTGTACCGATACATGCCAAGTCACCGTCTCCCTGATAAGTAAATACCAGACGGTCCGGCCATAAGCGTTTAATGGCACCTGCCAGTGCTGGTGCACGACCATGAGCAGCTTCCTGACAGTCAATATCCAAGTAATTATACATAAATACAGCACATCCCACAGGGCTGATACCGACTGTTTTTTCAGTCATGCCCATCTCTTCGATAACTTCGGCAATGAGCTTATGTACTACTCCATGGCTACATCCCGGACAATAGTGCATGGGATTGTCATTGAGCAGTTTTGGTTTTTGGTAAACCAAATTCTCGGGTTTGATAATATCTTCTTTTGTCATAGCAATTTCTTTCTAAAGATTAACGTAAGAGGAAACGTAACACAAATTCCATCATTTTCAGGAATAAGGATGCTCCACATACATAGAAAAAGATGGTTTTATTGTCTGAAGAGAAATACAGAACAATTGAAACAACTGCTCCTATCATGAACAGGACGTTCAGTATAGTTCTTATACGGTCTATATTATCCATCTTTTTCATTTTATAAGTTTAGCTTTTAAAGCTTCAATCACTTCATCTGGGTCAGGAACGATACCACCTAAGCGGCCGAAGTGTTCTACTTGCACAGAACATGCTACAGCCAACTTAACATCTTCTATCATCTGTCCGCTGTTAAGTTCAACTACCAGAATGCCTTTTACCTGTTTGCTTCTTTCCAGCAATGCTTTTTTAGGGAACGGCCAAAGTGTGATAGGACGTAACAAGCCGACTTTGATGCCTTCTTCGCGAGCATGTTCCATGGCTTTCTGGGCAATACGGGCGCTAGAACCAAATGCAACAATCAGGTATTCTGCATCTTCACAATCTATTTCTTCGTATCTAACCTCGTTAGCCTCGATTTCTGCATATTTTTGCTGAAGATGAATGTTACGCTGTTCCATCACTTCAGGATTGAGTTCCAGTGATGTGATAATATTGGGTTGGCGGTTTTTACGGCCAGTTGTTGCCCAAGGACACTGTGCGATAATTTCTTCTTCTGTTCTGCGCGGACGCGGTTTTGGAAGCATTACTTTTTCCATCATCTGACCGATAACTCCATCTGCCAGAATGATTGCCGGATTACGATATTTGAAAGCCAAATCGAACGCAAGACCTACAAAGTCTGCCATTTCCTGAACAGATGCAGGAGCTAATGCTATCAGGCGATAGTCACCGTGGCCACCTCCTTTTACAGTCTGGAAATAGTCAGCCTGACTCGGTTGGATAGTTCCCAGTCCAGGACCTCCACGCATTACATTTACAATGAGGCAAGGCAATTCTGCACCTGCAATATATGAAATACCTTCTTGTTTAAGACTGACTCCGGGACTGGAGGAAGAGGTCATTACCATTTTACCGCTGCCTGCTCCTCCATATACCATATTAATAGCAGCAACTTCACTTTCTGCCTGGAGGACAACCATACCGGTGGTTTCCCAAGGTTTTTGTTCTGCCAATGTTTCCAAAACTTCCGATTGCGGAGTGATAGGGTAACCGAAATAGCCATCAACGCCTATACGGATTGCGGCGTGTGCGATGGCTTCATTACCTTTCATAAGAACTACTTCTTCTGCCATACTTAATTTATTTAGCTGTTGAGCACATTGGATTTATTCTTCACACTTAGCTCTGTATACGGTGAGACAAGCATCCGGGCATACAGTCGCACATGAGGTACAGCCGTTACAAGTATCTTCCAGAACTTGCTGTACATAATTATATCCTTTTGAGTTTACTTTGGCGGTGAGGCTAAGAACTTTTAGTGGACACGCAACCACGCACAAATTACAACCTTTGCAGCGGTCTGTGTTCACAACTACTGCACCTTTAAATTTTGCCATAGTCAGTTATTATTGATTAAACATATCTTTGTTATAAAAATTCAAAATATCCAGAACCATCTGTCTGGCAGCATGTGCTGGACTTTCAGGGTTTATTGCAATAGCTTCCTGATAGTTATTTAGTGCTTCCTGCCAATTACCCAGTTTCCTGTAAGCATTTCCCAACAGATAATAAGCTTCATCTGAGGGGGTGTTTTTCAGAATTACGTTTAGTTCTTCAATTGCACTTTCAACTTCTCCTAGGTGTATTGCTTTTTTTATTTCTTCTAACTGTTTTATCATTGCAGTTTTTATATAAGAGATAGGCAAAGATAGTTTTTTATTTTATATGAGTTTGTAAAATTGTGATAAAATTGCAGATGAAATACTATTTTATTATTATTGATGATAGTTATCTATTTGATTATTAGTTTTGTACGATGTGGGCAAAATTGTTTCATTTGAAACTGTATATATTTTTACTATTGAAGTTTGAAATAGTAAAAAATGATTGATTATTTGTTTAAATACTTTGTTATTTTGATTTGATGTAAGAACTTTTGATGCTATAATTGTTTCATAGAATAAAAAATAATGGAAAAATATACGAAATAACTAGACTAAAATATATAAATTTGCATGGTACATTAACTTTTTATTAACGATAAATCATGGAAAAACAAACATCTAATTTTATGGTTCCTTTGGCTTTTATAGGACTTATGTTCTTTGCCATAGGTTTTGCTTTAGGTATAAATTCTGTTTTGGTACCTGTACTTCAAGGTTCGTTGAGTATTACATCTGCGGAATCTTATTTGATTATTGCTGCTACGTTTATTCCTTTTCTGATTTTTGGCTATCCGGCAGGAATGACTATCAAAGCGATTGGTTATAAAAAAACGATGGCGCTTTCATTTCTTATTTTTGCAATTGCTTTTGGCTTGTTTATTTGGTCGGCAGATGCTAAAAGTTTTTCAATCTTTTTGTTTGCGGCTTTTATCAGTGGTGCAGCCAATACTTATTTACAGGCTTCTGTAAACCCTTATATTACTATTTTAGGACCTATCGAAAGTGCTGCCAAACGAATCAGTATCATGGGTATCTGTAATAAATTGGCATGGCCTATTCCTCCTTTGTTCTTGGCTTTGCTGATTGGTAAGGATGTTAAGGATATTGGCGTAGAAGATTTATCGTTACCTTTTTATGTAATTATTGCTGCCTTTATAATTCTTGGAATTTTGGCTTTGGTAGCTCCACTGCCCGAAGTGAAGGCTGCAGGTGAGGATGATTCTGATGAAGCTGCAGCTGCATGTCCGTATGCTGAAGGAAAAACATCTATCTGGCAATTCCCGCATTTGTTATTGGGATGTCTTGCTTTATTCCTATATGTAGGAGTGGAAACAGTTTCATTAGGTACATTGGTTGACTATGCGAACGCATTGGAATTACCTAATGCCGCCAACTATGCGTGGATTGCTCCTATTGGTATTGTAATCGGTTATATTTGTGGTATTATCTTCATTCCGAAAGTAATTTCTCAGGCTACTGCCTTAAAGATTTGTTCATGGTTGGCTATCGCTGGTTCGTTGCTGGTTGTATTGGTTCCTCAGAATATATCTATTTATTTTATTTCTTTTATGGCTTTGGGATGTTCACTGATGTGGCCTGCTATCTGGCCTTTGGCAATGGCCGATTTGGGTAAGTTTACCAAAGCTGGTTCTTCACTGCTCATTATGGCTATGTTTGGTGGTGCTGTAATTCCGACTGTCTTTGGAGCCTTGAAAGATGCTTTCGGTGCACAAAATGCATATTGGCTGTGTTTGCCATGCTTCTTGTTTATATTATATTATGGTGTATACGGTTATAAAATCCGTACTAAATAAACATTGCTTTTCTTTGTAGAATCAGGCCGATAAAAGCGAAATTTTCCTTTTATCGGCCTTTTTTATAATAGAATCAAACGACTTTGTGTCAAAAAGTATTTTTTGATTTTGTTTATCGATTTTTTAATATTAGTTTTGCAGCAGTCTTTATCATTTTGATGAATAAGCGTGAAAATAACTAACTTATAGTAATATAGAATGAATAAAATTATTTCGAAAGAGCATTTTTCTGAAAAGGTCTTTAAACTGGTTATTGAGGCTCCTTTGATTGCAAAATCTCGCAAAGCAGGTCATTTCGTGATTGTACGTGTGGGCGAGAAAGGAGAACGCATGCCATTGACCATAGCAGAAGCTGATCCTGTAAAGGGTACGATTACTTTAGTGGTACAGGAAGTAGGTTTATCATCTACACGACTATGCGAGTTGAATGAAGGTGACTATATTACCGATGTAGTAGGTCCTCTGGGTAAGGCTACTCATATAGAAAACTTCGGAACAGTAGTTTGTGCGGGAGGTGGAGTAGGAGTTGCTCCGATGTTGCCTATTGTGCAGGCTTTGAAGGCTGCCGGTAATCGTGTGATTACAGTTCTGGCTGGTCGAAGCAAGGACTTGATTATTCTTGAAAAAGAAATGCGTGCCAGCTCGGATGAAGTAGTTATTATGACTGACGACGGTTCTTATGGTAAAAAAGGACTGGTGACAGAAGGTATTGAAGAAATTATCAAGCGTGAAAAGGTAGACAAATGTTTTGCTATTGGTCCTGCCATTATGATGAAGTTTGTCTGCTTACTGACGAAAAAATACGAAATTCCTACAGATGTCTCTTTGAATACCATCATGGTAGATGGTACAGGTATGTGCGGTGCATGCCGTATTACAGTAGGTGGCAAGACTAAATTTGTTTGCGTGGATGGTCCGGAATTTGACGGTCACCAGGTAGACTTCGACGAAATGCTGAAGCGTATGGGAGCGTTTAAAGATATTGAACGTGAAGAGATCCATAAGTTGGAAGTACACCCGAATACTTGCGAAGCCGAAAAAGAGCCTAATGGACGCGATGCAGCATGGCGTGTTGAATTGCGTAAAGCGATGAAGCCGAAGGAACGTACTGCTATTCCACGTGTGAAAATGAATGAACTGGAACCAGAGTACCGTTCACACAGCAGAAAAGAAGAAGTAAACCTTGGTCTGACCGAGGAACAGGCACTTGTAGAAGCTAAGCGTTGTCTGGATTGCGCCAATCCAACATGTATGACGGGATGTCCGGTAGGCATCAATATTCCTACTTTCATTAAAAACATTGAACGTGGTGAATTCCTGGAAGCTGCCCGTACTTTGAAAGAAACCAGTGCATTGCCAGCTGTATGTGGCCGTGTTTGTCCTCAGGAAAAGCAGTGTGAGTCACAGTGTATTCATCTCAAGATGGGACACGAAGCTGTGGCTATCGGTTATCTGGAGCGTTTTGCTGCTGATTTTGAACGTGAAAGCGGTCAAATCTCTGTTCCTGAAATCAAAGAAAGAAACGGCATTAAGGTGGCTGTTGTCGGTTCGGGACCTGCAGGATTGTCGTTTGCCGGAGATATGGCAAAATATGGCTACGATGTAACAGTCTTCGAAGCATTGCATGAAATTGGGGGTGTATTGAAATATGGTATTCCGGAATTCCGTCTGCCTAACCGTATTGTTGATGTCGAAATTGACAACCTGGCCAAAATGGGTGTAACTTTTGTGAAGGACTGCATTATCGGTAAGACAATCAGTGTTGACGAACTGCAGGAGCAGGGCTATCAGGGTGTATTCGTAGCATCAGGAGCCGGTTTGCCTAACTTTATGAACATTCCGGGAGAGAACTCTATCAACATCATGTCGTCTAACGAATATCTGACCCGTGTGAACCTGATGGATGCTGCCAGCGAAGACTCTGATACACCGGTTACTTTCGGTAAGCGTGTAGCAGTTATCGGTGGTGGTAATACTGCAATGGATTCAGTTCGTACGGCACGTCGTCTGGGCGCAGAGAAAGCCATGATTATCTATCGCCGTTCGGAAGCCGAAATGCCAGCTCGTCTGGAAGAAGTGAAACATGCCAAAGAAGAAGGTGTAGAGTTCCTGACTTTGCATAACCCTATCGAATACATCGCTGACGAAAAGGGACGCGTAAAACAAGTGGTATTGCAGAAAATGGAATTGGGTGAACCCGATGCTTCAGGCCGTCGCAGTCCGGTTCCTGTTCCGGGAGCAATCGAAACAATAGATATTGATATGGCGATTGTCAGCGTAGGTGTATCTCCTAACCCGATTGTTCCTTCGTCTATCAACGGACTGGAATTGGGAAGAAAGGGTACGATTGCTGTAAACGAAAACATGCAGTCGTCTATTCCTACTATCTATGCAGGTGGCGATATTGTGCGAGGTGGTGCAACTGTTATCCTTGCGATGGGTGACGGAAGACGTGCAGCAGCTGCTATGCATGCTCAGCTTCAGCATAAATAATTCGTCTGAACAGTGACTTGAAAAAGTCTTGGTATATATAAAAAAAGGTCTGCAAGCATTTCTTTACATGATATCGTTTGCAGACCTTTTCTTTTTTATTTATCTTTCTGGTAAGCTATACGGGGGGTTCCGTTGGCTACATAAATGATTCCACAACGCACGAATCCGTTTTGTTCCAACAGATGCTGCATAATATGGTTATCTTCGTGCGTATCTGCGCGAAGACAAGGGTGCTGGGCGAAGCACCAACTGATACACAGTCGGGCAATTCCCTTGTGACTGCCGTCCGATGCCAGGCGGTGAATTACGTAATAAGACTTGTCGTTGGGCCAGCTTCCTTTCTCAATCAGCGTGTAAGTAGGGTCCGGACCTTTGATAAAACAAAACGTTGCCACAACTCTTTGCGTTTCGTCTGTACATACATAACAATGCCCCGATTCAATCTCTTTTTCTATCAGTTCTTGTTGCGGGTATCCGTTAATCCATTGTCTGCTATTACCGTTCGCAGCCATAAATGCACGGGCTTTATCGAAAATAGGCATTATAGCTGCCAAGTCATTCTTTGTTGCTAGTCGTATATTCATCCGTTTATTTATTTTGTTTATGCTGCAAAGAAAAAGAAACAGCGCTTTAGCTACAATCTTTTAAGTCTTAAAATTTGCTGTACGGCAAAAAACAATCAGAAAGAGCGGATTAGGTATAGATAATTTTGTACATTCTTTGCTTTTTGTTTAATTTTGCCGCTAGAACATGTAAAAACCCTTAATATAATAAACTTATCATGAAAAATTACTTTTCTACACTTTGTGCAGGAGTTGCTTTGACTTTTCTTGCATCATGTGGTGGACAGCAGGGTGAAGTGAAACCTTACAACGAAGGTATCAATATCATCCCTATGCCTCAGAACCTTGTTCAGAATCAAGGCGTGTTTAAATTATCAAGTGGAACTTCTTTTGGTGCAACAACAGATGAAGCTAAGACTGTAGCCGAATTCTTTGCTGCTAAAATGAGAAATGCAACAGGTTATAACATTTCAGTTTCGGATAAAGGAGATATCACTCTGACTTTGGACGCAGCTCTGGATGTAAACGATGAAGGTTATACACTCGATGTTACATCGGAAGGCGTAACAGTAAAAGCCAAAACTCCACAAGGTTTGTTCTACGGTATGCAGAGTTTTATGCAGTTGCTTCCTGCTGAGATTGAAAGTGCAGAAAAAGCTTCAGGCATTGCATGGCAGGCTCCGGCTGTCAGCATTAAAGACGAACCTCGTTTCGGTTATCGTGGTGTAATGCTTGACGTTTGCCGTCATTTTATTCCAGTTGAAGACATCAAGAAACAGATTGATGTTTTGTCTTTGTTCAAGATTAACCGTCTGCACTGGCACTTGACAGAAGACCAGGGATGGCGTATTGAAATCAAGAAATATCCTAAACTAACAGAGGTTGGTTCTAAACGTATTGATGGCGAAGGCACAGAATACAAAGGATACTATACGCAGGAAGAAATTAAAGAAGTGGTAAAATACGCTCAGGACCGTTTCATTACCATTGTTCCTGAACTGGAAATGCCGGGTCACGAGTTGGCTGCCATTGCTGCTTATCCGGAATTGTCATGTAAAGGAGAGGCCATTACTCCACGTATAATTTGGGGTGTAGAGGATATCGTAATGTGTCCGGGTAAAGAAGATATGTTTGTCTTCCTGGAAGATGTTATCAAAGAAATGGTTGAACTGTTCCCTGGAACTTATTTCCATGTAGGTGGTGACGAATGTCCGAAGACCAGCTGGAAGAACTGTCCGACTTGCCAGGCCAGAATCAAGAAAGAAGGCTTGAAAGCTGACGGCAAACACACAGCAGAAGAACGTCTTCAGAGCTATGTAATTACCCGTATGGAAGGTGTGCTGGCTAAGTATGGAAAGAAAATCATTGGCTGGGATGAAATCCTCGAAGGTGGTTTGAGTCCTGACGCTACTGTAATGTCATGGCGTGGTGAAGAAGGTGGTATCGCATCTGCTTTGCAGGATCACGATGTAATCATGACTCCGGGCGGAAACGGTATGTATCTTGACCACTATCAGGGTGACAGCAAGATTGAACCGGTTGCTATCGGTGGATATACTACTTTGGAAAAGACTTACAGCTACAATCCTACTCCGGATACACTGGTTGCAATGAAGAAAGATCATTTTGTGAAAGGTGTGCAGACAAACATCTGGACAGAATATCTGTATAATGTAGACTTGGTAGAATATCGTATGTATCCTCGTGTACTTGCTTTGTCTGAAATTGGCTGGACTAACGTTGACCGCAAAAACTTCGATGATTTTGCTCGCCGTATCAACAATGCATACGTACGTCTGGACGAGCATGCTGTAAATTATCACATTCCGCAGCCTGAACAGCCTAACGGTTCATGCAATTTCGTTGCTTTTGTAGACAATGCTACTCTTGAATTCAAGACTACACGTCCGGTGAAGATGGTTTATACAGTTGACGGAACAGAGCCTACAGCTCAGTCTACTGAATATACAGCTCCTTTGACATTCACAGAAACTACTACACTGAAAATTGCTTCTGCACTGCCTTCAGGTAAATTGAGCCCGGTTCGTACCATCCAGGTAGAAAAACAGACTCTGGCTCCTGCTAAAGAAGTTGCCAAAACTACTCCGGGATTGAATATGCAGGTATTCGATGGTATGTATCTCAATGTTGAGGCTTTGAAATCGGCAAATGTTCAGCCTAAAACTACAAAGGTTATCAAAGAAACCAAAGAATTGAGAGAACAGGTTAAGACCAGCGAATCTATGCGTGGTGTTAAACAGTATGCTGCTGTAGCCGAAGGTTATGTAAACATCCCAGAAGACGGTGTATATTATATTTCTTCAGATTTGGAAGAAGTATGGATTGATGGTAAGTTGCTGATTAACAACGGCGGTGAAGTAAAACGTTTCTCACGTTATGACAACTCAGTTGCATTGGCAAAAGGCTTGCACGAAATTAAAGCCGTGTTCTTGGGGCACATTATTGGCGGATGGCCTTCAAACTGGAATGATGGAAGCATCAACCTCCGTAAGGCAGATGCCGATAAGTTTACTAAGATTGATGGAAAAATGCTTTGCCATTAATTTTTAAACAAATAAAATAGATATAGTCATTCCAGACACGATGAAGAAGTTCCTTCAGAATGTCTGGAATGACTTTTTTTATTAATTTTGCAGTGGTTTAAACAAAATATAAAATATGAAGAAAGCAGTGAATAAATGTCTGCTGACCATGATATTGGGAGCAGCTATGTTTTCTTGCTCACAGAAGCAGGAAGGGTATGTAATTCAGGGAGAAGTAAAAGGTGTTTCGGATGGTATGGTTTACCTCAAACAATATACAGATAAAGGGTTTACTGATGTAGATTCAGCTGTGGTTTCTGCTGGTAAATTTTCTTTTGAAGGAGTAACTGCAGAGCCGATGGCTTATGCTGTTTCTACAGTGAAGGAAAACAGACGTCCGCTGGTATTCTTTATCGGAAACGAATCGGTGAATCTGGTAATGGATGAAGCCGATAAAAACATTCAGGTGACAGGTTCTGCTTATAACGACCTTTACAGTCAGAATGCTGCGGTAGTCCGTACTCCGGGCTATAGTGTAGACAGTCTGGTTGCTGCACATCCAGCTTCACCCGTAAGTGCCTACATCCTTTTGAAAGATTTTTCATCACAGATGGGTTATGAAGAACTGAAAGCGTTGCGCGATAAATTCAATGCATCTTTGAGTACTTCGGCTTATGTAAAACAAATAGATGTGGTGATAGAACGTCTTTCAAAATTGCAGATTGGTGCAGTTGCTCCTGATTTTACATTGCCTGATACCGAAGGAAATCCGGTTTCTTTGTCTTCATTCCGTGGAAAATATGTCCTGATTGATTTTTGGGCTTCATGGTGTCCGGACTGCCGAAAAGAAAATCCTTCTATCGTAGCAGCCTATAATAAATTTAAGGGCAAGAATTTTACGATTCTGGGTGTTTCACTCGACCGCAAGAAAGAACCTTGGTTGCAGGCTATTGAAAAAGACGGACTTACCTGGACACATGTTTCAGACTTGAAGGATTGGAAGTCGGAAGTAGCTGTGCAGTATGTCATTCGTTGGATTCCTAATAATTATCTGCTCGATCCGGATGGAAAGATTATCGCTTCTTCTTTGGAAGGTGAGGCTCTTATGGAAAAACTGCAGGAGGTGCTTAAATGAAAATAAATACTGTCATGAATAAAAAAGTACTGTTGTTTGCTGCACTGCTGGGAATCTCTGCCGACGGATTTGCTCAGAAAAAGGGATTTAGCTATAAATTCTATGGCCAGGTACGTACCGATGTATTTTATAATTCGCGTGCCAACTCTGAAACTGTAGACGGACTGTTCTACATGTATCCTAAAAATGTGGCACCTGATGCCATGGGGAACGACTTGAACGATTACATGAACAGTGGTTTCTACATGCTCTATTCTCGTTTGGGAGTGGATATTGCAGGACCGATGATTGGCAATAAAATCAAGACATCTGCTAAGGTTGAGGTCGACTTTAGAGGTTCGGGTACCACTTATTCTTTGTTCAGAATGCGTCACGTGTATTTCAACTTGAACTTTGGTAAATCAGACTTGCTGGTGGGCCAGACCTGGCATCCGCTTTACGGTGATGTAGCTCCTGAAATACTGAACTTGAATATGGGTGCTCCTTATCAGCCGTTTAGCCGTGCTCCGCAAATCCGTTATCGATTTACTTCGCCCAACTTTATGCTTACTGCTGCTGCTGTTTGGCAGTCTCAGTATTTGTCTGTCGGTCCGAAATCGAATGCAGCCGGTGAAACAGGTACTGCAAAAAGCCAGAATTTTATCAAGAACAGCGGAGTACCTGAAGTTTATGTAGGTGTTGACGGTAAGTTCAACGGACTCATGCTGGGGGTTGGCGGTCATGTATCATCTATGGTTCCCCGTACACAGTCTGAAACAGAAGGCAAGGTGTATAAGGTGAGCGAACGCATTACCAGTGTTTCGGCCGAAGCACATCTGAAATATAAGAAAGAGAAACTGTTTGTGGCTGCAAAAACGGTTCTGGGTTCTAACTTGACGCAAACCAGTACAGTTGGCGGATATGGAATTACTTCTATTGATAAAACAACAGGAGAACAGTCGTACACGCCTCTGCGTGCTTCCCATACCTGGTTTAATGTAATGTATGGAACAAAATGGCGTGCCGGAATCTTTGGAGGATATCTAAAGAACCTGGGTGCAACCGAGAATGTGGTGAGTGTATTGGGGACCGGAACTGACCTGGACCAGTTGTTTACAGGTACTTTTGAGTTAACATATAATTTGCCTAATTGGAAATTCGGTGTAGAATACTCTTGGACAGGAGCATACTATGGTAGTCTTACTGAAAAAGGTAAAGTAACTGACACTAATTTGGTAGATAATCATAGAACCGTTTTGACAGCAATTTTCCAGTTTTAACTTTCAGTCTGTAGTTTAATTTGTGCAAAATAATAAGAAAGTAATGGTTTATATCTGTCTCTTATACACATCTCCGAGCCCACGAGACCGGAGCCTATCT